>CAZZYE010000145.1:0-2120 GCA_964658145.1 uncultured Stigonema sp. | reverse complement strand
ACAACTAACAACTAACAATTACTTAGTAGCTACGTTAATTTTATAATCTGGGCTGATTTGCTGAGCTGCCGCAGCGACTTTCTGAACCACGTTTTGAGGTAGAGGAACATACCCTAGTTGTGGACTCGCTTTCTGACCTTCAGTCAAGCCGTACTCAACCATCGCTTCGACTGCTTTAGCTTTTGCCTTATCAGGATATTGCTTATAAACCAAAAGCCAAGTGTAGGTGACGATTGGATAGGAATCTTTGCCTTCTGGGTCTGTAATGAAGGCGCGGAGATTATCTGGCAAAGTGACTGATTCGAGGGTTTTTGCTGCGGATTGATCGTTAGCGTCAACAAAGCTACCTGCTTTATTTTGCAAAGCAGCAAACTTGAGATTGTTTTGTTTAGCGTAGCCGTACTCTACATAACCAATAGCACCTTGAGTTTGGGTAATTTGAGCGGTAACACCTTCATTACCTTTAGCACCAACTCCCACGGGCCAGTTTACAGTTTTGCCACTCTTTGGACCGCTGTTCCATTCTGGACTAATAGCACTGAGGTGTTGCGTAAACACAGCCGTGGTCCCACTACCGTCAGAACGATGCACAACTGTAATTGGCTGGTTAGGAAGGTTAACGCCAGGGTTAGCGGCAGTAATTTTGGGGTCGTTCCAAGACTTGATTTTGCCAAGGAAGATGTTTGTATAAACGTCCCGTGGTAACTTGATCGGCTGTTGAACACTGGGGAGATTGTAAGAAAGCACAATGGCACCAGCGGTCATGGGCAGCAAAATGACTCCCCGTTGCACCTTCTGGATTTCTTGATCGGTCATGGCAACATCGCTGGCACCAAAGTCTACAGTGCCTGCGGTGAATTGCTGAACTCCAGCACCGCTCCCAACTGACTGGTAGTTAACTTGGAGATTGGGATATTTCTGCTTCACAGCCTGAAACCAAGTCTGGTAAAGTGGTGCGGGGAAAGAGGCACCAGCACCAGTTAACGATACATTGCCACCTAGGTCCAATTTTCCTTGACCAGAAGTAGTAGTAGTTGTATTGGTAGCAGCACCAGGAGATGCCTCGGTAGTGCTTGTGGCATTATTTTGACCTTCCTGTCCACCACCACAAGCAGCTAAGCTGAGTGATAGTGCTAGTACTGAAATTGCTCTTGTTATTTGAGCAGGATTATTTACACGGGAACGCAGAAGCATAGATGTGAAGTTTTAGGAAATTTTCCGATTCGCGTCTATACTATACATCCTGATAGTAAAGAGAAGGTTAAGAACGTTGGACGATCATGTTTTTTTCCCTTAAAATCTAAAAAAAATATTTTTTCTGGGTGCTAAAAAAAATCTTGCTCATTAGTTGCATTCGGAGCATAAATCATACATTTAGTACATATGTATTGGAAAAACCAGCAAAAACTGATGACAAAACAATGGCAGTTTAGTAGCGTTATTAGGTTAAAAATAAAAAAATAGAATTAGATAGTTAAGAATCTTTTCCGGGAGTGTCTTGTAAATGTTAGCAGCATCCAATCAATTACTATGGTCTATGATTGGCTTATTGCTAACAATGGGTGGTACTTTCCTAGAAGCCTATGTCACCACCATACCTTGGAGTTGGAGTCATCTGGGAATTCATACTTTTTCTCTAGGTGTCACCTATCAAATTGGCGGGGTGCTGCTTGTTGGTTGTTTAGGCGGCAAAAATGCTGGTGCGCTCTCGCAAATTGCCTACTTAGTTATGGGTTTAACCTTGTTACCCGTGTTTGCTGATGGTGGCGGTATCGGTTATGTCAAGCTGTCTCAATTTGGCTACTTACTAGGCTTCATTCCTGGTGCATGGATTTGTGGCTTTTTTGCCTTTAAAGCTAGACCAAGACTGGAAACTTTAGCGTTCAGTAGTTTTTGTGGATTGTTAACTGTCCACATTTGCGGTATTACTTATTTGATTATTAGCTATATTTTTCAGTGGAAAGGCACAGAAAATCTGCCCTTGATGGAAGCAATTATCAGATACTCCTGGTTTGCACTACCAGGGCAACTAGCTGTAGTATGCGCTGTGACTGTAATAGCATATGTGCTACGACACTTCATGTTTTATTAGTTAATTGTTAGTTGTTAGTTGTTAGTTG
>CAZZYE010000144.1:0-11587 GCA_964658145.1 uncultured Stigonema sp. | reverse complement strand
AGCCATCCTTGCCTTTAATGGACTTACCAAGGCTTGCTCTGCTTCTAATGGTAGTAAGTGAATAGTCTGTTAATGTCTGCATTTCTTTATGAGAAAGTCCTGAAATTGTGCTTGTTTCTGGTAGACTTAGGGATTGATTCTGTGGTGAAACATCTATTGTAATTTGATGGTTTTCGGGAGGATTAGTAATAATTTCTTGGACTTGAGTAATTTGAGAGTTTTCGGGAGGATTAGTAATAATTTCTTGGACTTTTTGCTGCCGATAATCCTGTACGGTCACAAGTTGCCAACTGGAATCAGGTGCAAGTTCCAGAACCCATTGATGATAATTAAATAAACTTTCTCTGTGTCCAACACTGATAAATGTTGTTTTCGTCTCTTGTAACTGTTGATATAAATTACCTTCATTTTTCAAATCTAAGGCACTTGTTGCTTCATCTAAGATAGTGAACCTCGGATGAGTCACTAATAGTCGTGCGAAAGCAAGGCGTTGTTGTTCTCCCAAGGACAATATATTCTCCCAAGGAACTTCAGTATCAAAACCTTCAACTCGACTAAGCAAGTTTTGCAGGTTAACTTGTTGCAAAACTTCTTTAAGTTCTGCGTCGGTCCTTTGACTATTGGTATTAGGATAGAGTAACTGTTCGCGCAAAGTTCCTAAAATTAGATAAGGACGTTGAGGCAAAAATAAGACGGATTCTAAGGGAGGCCGCATCAAACGACCAGTCCCCGAATTCCATAAACCAGCGATCGCTCTCAATAGAGAACTTTTACCTCGACCACTCGGTCCCACAATCAATAAACCTTCTCCCGGTTGAACAGAAAGTGACAAATCTTCGACGATCACCTGCTCATAGTTGGGCGTTTGTAAGGTGACATTCTCAAAAGCGAAATAGTTTTCTTCTATTGTTTTAATAGTACTCACATTTTCAGGTTGTTTAGTCACTTCTTCTAAAGCATCTGAAAATTCAGTTAAACGCTCAACGTAACTCGAAAAATTTCCGGAAGTGCCAAATTCACTTATTAATTCTCCTAAAGCAGTAGCAAACAGATAGCTAGCTAAAGTAGCTTGTCCAACTAGTCCGAAATCAATTTCATCTCTAATATATAAAGGTGTGAGTACGAACATCATAAAAAGTTCGATAGCAGACTGATATCCTCTGCTAAAAATTTCCTGACCTCTCTCCCAATTAATCTTGCTTTTAGTAATTTTTATGAGATTCCTAAATCGGCGCTGAATTATATTCAATTCCTGTTTTTCTCCCTGAAAAAAAGCTATCGATTCAGCGTGATTACGAACATGAGTTAAGCAATAAATGTAGTCAGCTTTAGATTCGAGTTCCTCTTGATTAATCTTATTCAATTCTTGATTCAAGTAAACAGCAATCAAATTGCCTACAATCGTATAAACAAGCAGAGCAACAGCGATCTGTTTGGAAATTGACCAGAGAATTATTAAAAAAGTCGTCATTTGCAGTACTTTTTCTAGGAAAGTAGCTGAAAAACTGAGTGCATTGCTAGTAATAGGTTCAATTTCTTGGGATAAACGTTGATCTGGGTTGTCAATATCAGCTTTAAAATTAATTTTATAATAAGCACGATTGCTCAAATATTTATCTAAAGTTTGATTATTTAGCCATTTGTACCAATCAAGAGCAATTTCTTTTCTAACAAACTTAGAAAATCCTACTAAAAGCGTTACCAAGACAAGTCCAACAGCATAAATTGATATGGTACTAATAAACTTAGAATCATCTTTTTCTTGAATGATGATATCGACCAAATAGCGACTAATGAAACTATTAAAAGCAGTTACACTTACAAGTGCGACTATTAATAAGATTAGGAGAAGGAGCATCCCCCACGCACGAATAACCTCTGAGAATGCTCTTTGCCCTGGCGAGGTTGGATACCAGTAAGGCCCAGCGATCGCTTTTACATTTTCCCAGAATTGAGTAAAACCTGAAAAAGCATTTGTTAATGGTTGAGCTTGAACAACTTGGGTTGGCATGTTTTGGAATTAAAGTGAAGTATTTTATCAAATTTAGTAGTTTTTAGTGCTGAACGATCAGTAATAAGTACCGAATGAGGAGCCTCCACTCAGCACTTGGAACTCGGAACTAACCTTGGGTTCGAGCATACTTTTTTATTTTATATTACCTAATTGTTGAGTGCGGCTCAAAGCGGCAAGCACTGCATTGGAGACAACAGTTAGCATACCACCTTTTTCTAACTCGTAAAGACCAGCAGGAGTCGCGCCCCCAGGACTAGTTACCTTGTTTCGTACAGCTGATTAACATTCTGTTACATAGTTATGTTTATTCCTGTTGACCTACTTAATCACTAATAGAAAATTGTGTTGATTTATGCTCAGTCAGGCGATCGCTCTTTCGGAAAAAATACTCCTGATAGGCCGAATCTGATTATCTGGAGAGGGTTCATATCCCATCACCCGTAGCTTCCTGTGCTTGCTCAATGCAAGCTTTCAACCGTTCAGCTAAGACCTGAACATGGGGCTGATTCATCATCGTCACGTGATTGCCTGGGACAAAATGGACATCCGCTGGTTCGGTAGAAAACTTGCTCCAGCCCCAAGTCAAATCTTGCAAAATCTCAGAAAGTACCTCACTATTAGACTCCTCAACGGCGGAAGTTTCGCTGGCGCGCAAGAGGGTAATTTGGGTTGGATAAACCTCTTGTGGCACATAATTAACTAAAGAGTTAGCTTTGAGCAGTTGCACCATATTATTAAGCTGTGTAATTTCATCGTCAGGAGGCAAGATATCAGCATTTTTTAACCGTTCAAGAACGTATTTCAGTTGCTCCTCCCAAACCAAAGATTGAAGAGTATCGTCAGAAATATCTAGGTTCTTAGAATAAACAACTTCGATTGCGCCTGCCAATTGAGCCAGCCATTTAGCATTATCCCAATCAAAACCTGTTGGCTTTTCCTGATAAAAAGGTGCTGTAGTATCAAGAATGGCAACCAAAGCAACCTTATGGCCTTGGCGAAGTAACTGCTGCGCCATTTCAAAGGCTAATTTACCGCCAAAAGAATGCCCTGCCAAAAAATACGGTCCCTGCGGTTGAACAACTAAGAGTGCTTGAATGTACTGGGCGGCTACATCCTCAACTTGGGTAATTGGCTCCGATCCTCCAGAAAGAGCATTTGCTTGGAAACTGTAAAATGGTTGGTCTGAACCCAGACAACGGGCTAAGTTATACAAGTAAAAAGGATCGCCAGCAGCCCCAGGAAGACAAAACAAAGGTGGCTTAGAACCGTGCGGCTGAATTGTTACTAAGGGAGACCCAATTAAGAAATCCGAATCCGCTTGCACAATAGTTGCCAACTGTTCAATAGTTGGATTTTGGTAAAGGCTGGCGATAGGAATATCTTTACCAAACTGCTGTTTAATTTGAGCCATTAAGTAAGGAGTTAAAAGGGAGTGACCACCAAGGTCAAAGAAATTATCTTGTACTCCCACCTGGTCAACTTTCAAAATTCTTGACCAAATTTGCGTTAGTTGCAGTTCTAATTGGTTGCGTGGTGCAACAAATTTGTCTGAGTCACTGGTGTGGGAAAATGTCGGCAAAGCACGGCGGTCTACTTTGCCGCTAGGAGTTAGTGGCAAGGACTCCAATATTACAAAAGCATTGGGTACCATGTACTCTGGCAGCTTTGCTTTGAGGAAATGGCGCAGTTCGCTAATTGTCGGTGTACAGTCCTGATGTGCTACCACGTAGGCGACTAGGCGTTTATCACCGTCCGTGTCTTCGCGGGCGATGACACAACATCCCTCCACATCTCCATGCTGGCTCAGTACTGCTTCGACTTCTCCCAATTCGATACGGAAGCCCCGCACCTTAACCTGATTGTCAATGCGTCCTAAGAATTCAATGTTTCCATCCGGTAAATAACGTGCTAAATCCCCAGTTTTGTAGAGGCGGGAACCAGGGTAGTTGTTAAAGGGGTTGGGGATAAATTTCTCAAGTGTTAACTGTGGCCGGTTAAGGTAGCCTCTAGCCAAAGGGGCACCACCAATGTATAATTCTCCTGCCACACCAACGGGTACTGGTTGCAGATACTCGTCTAAAATATAAATTTGTGTATTGGCGATCGCTCGCCCAATCGGAGGAAGTAGCGGCCAAGTGTCCACTGAATTAGTCAGTGTAAAAGTGGTGACTACATGGCTCTCCGATGGCCCATAATGATTGTGCAAAGTACAATCAGTTAGTTTGCTTAACCAATCAGAAATGGCGGGAGTAATCTGCAACTGTTCGCCAGCCGTAATGATTTCTCGTAGATGACTAGCAACTAATTCACTACCAACAGCGACTTCAGCTAGTTGCTGTAAGGCAACAAAGGGAACAAACATTCTCTCAACAGCTTTTTCTTCGAGAAAACCTAATAAAGCCAAGGCATCACGGCGCAATTCCTCTGTAATTAACAGCAATGTGCCACCATTACACCAAGTAGAGAATATTTCTTGGAAGGAGACATCAAAGCTGATAGGAGCAAATTGCAAAGTTTTTGCCCCATGAGAAATTGTCGTATTTTGCAGTTGCCACAAGATCAGATTGCAAAGGGGAAGGTGATTCATGGCTACACCCTTGGGCTGACCTGTAGAACCGCTCGTATAAATTACATAAGCCAAGTTAGTTGCTTGCACGCCAGAGATGAGATTGTCCTGACTCAACTGGGAAATCAGTTGCCAGTCAGCATCCAAACAAACAACATCTGCTTGATGATCGGGCAGTCTCTCAAGGAATTGCTGTTGGGTTAGCAGCATTTGAACTTGAGCATCTTCAAGCATGAAACTCAGGCGTTCAGTGGGATACTCTGGGTCAAGTGGCACATAAGCCCCACCTGCCTTAAGAATCCCAAGTATTCCCACAATCATTTCTAAAGAACGCTCGACACAAATGCCTACCAACACATCGGCTTTCACTCCTAAAGACTTCAGGTAGTGCGCCAACTGATTTGCACGACAGTTCAATTCATAGTAGGTAAGTTGTTGATTGCCAAATTCCACCGCCACTGTATCTGGGGTACGCTCTACTTGTTCCTCAAACAACTGATGGATACACTTATCAAGGGGATAATCCACCTGAGTATTGTTCCACTCTACTAACAACTGCTGTTGCTCAACTTGTGTCAGCAGTGGCAATTGGGAAATTTGCTGAATAGGGTTAGCCACAATTCCTTCAAGCAAAGTTTGGAAATGCCCTAACAAGCGAGCGATCGCTGGATCATCAAATCGGCTCGTATCGTAGCTAATCTTCACCAACAATTGCTTACCAGGAGCAGCAACTACAGTCAGAGGATAATTGGTTTGTTCAATGCTGTGAATATTCTCTAGGTCGAAACTGTAATTGTGCGATCGCACTGCCGCATCAACTGGATAATTCTCGAAGACAACAATACTCTCGAACAAAGATGTTCCCCTGGAAACTTCACTCCAGCCTTGAATCTCTACTAATGAACTATATGAAAATTGCTCAGATTCTACTTGTTGCGCCTGTAAATCCTTTAACAAAGACAACACTTGGGTATCTGCTGAAACTTGAACTCGTACTGGCAAAGTGTTGATAAATATTCCCACCATTGACTCGATGCCGATAAGAGATGGCGGACGACCGGACACAGTAGCACCAAAAACTACATCTGTTTCTTGGTTGTAGCGATACAACAGTAATGCCCAAGTTGCTTGCACCAGATTATTCATCGTCAGTTGATGCTGTCGTACAAAAGCCTGTAGGGCAGATGTTACTTGCACCGGCAGTTGGATTTGTTGTTCGCTGTAACTAGAATGTATCTGTTTTTGGTTTGACGATGGTTTATCGACTGTCAAAGGAGTGGGTGCGCTAAAACCTTGAAGTTTTTCTCTCCAAAATTGTTCAGCTTGGGCAAAGTCTTGTTTCTGTAGCCAAGCAATATAGTTGCGGTAGCTTGCAGTTGGTTGAACTGTCTTAGTTTCACCCTGATAAATTGCTTGATAAAAGTAAAATAGGTCTTTGAAAACCAAAGGTACTGACCAGCCATCAAGCAATAAGTGATGAGAACTCCAAACGAATTGATAACTATCCGCATTTAATTGAATGAGGTCCAGGCGCATCAGTGGTGCTTGAGACAGTCGGAAACCTTGTTGTCGCTGTGACTGCAAGAAAACTTCTAATTGCTGTTGCTGCTGTTGTGCAGATAGCTCTTGCCAATCATGGCTCTGTAGGTTAACATTCACCTGCCGATACACTACTTGAAGTGGCTGGGCTAATTGCTCCCAAACAAAAGCAGTCCGCAAAATTGAATGCTGTGCTACCACTTGCTGCCAAGCTTGCTCAAAAGCTGCCACGTTCAACTTACCTGTTAAAGTACAACTCAACTGCTCAAAATATACTCCTGAGTCTGGAGCATACAAACTTTCAAACAGCATACCCTGTTGCATCGGAGAAAGTGGGTAAATATCTTCAACATTTCTCCAGTTAGTTTTGCTTGATTGATTTTTGAAGATTAAACTTGCCAACAGTTGGTCTAGTTCTAGCTGGTTGAGCTTGACTAACGGGAAATCTGAAGGTGTATAACCTCCACTCTCAGGAGAAGAACAATGAGCAATGAGCCTCTGCAATGTCTTGACAAATTCTTGCGCCCGGTTCTCTATTGTGTCGTGCTGGTGGACATTTGTGCTGTAAGTCCACTCTATTTGCAACCGTTCTCCAGTAATAATACTGTTAATATCTAGCAAATGAGTGCGATCGCCTTGTAAACTTTGGCTGTGTCCAGCAGATTCACTAGCCAGCTGCATCCAAGAAGATGTATTGAGAAGTTGATCGAATTGACCCAGATAGTTGAAGCTAATTTCTGCTTGTGGAAATGCTTGTAATTGAGCAGCGATTTCTGCATTCTGACTCAGATAGCGCAATAAGCCGTAGCCAATTCCCCTGTTAGGAACAGCGCGCAGTTGTTCTTTGACAGATTTTAAGGCATCTGCTGGATTTTCTGTTGCTTCCAGTTCCACAACTACAGGGAAAATGGTCGTAAACCAACCGATGGTACGAGACAAATCCACACCATCAATAATATCTTCCCGCCCATGACCTTCTAAATTGAACAGCACAGAGCTTGAGTTAGTCCATTTGCCCAAAACCAGCACCAAGGCAGTCAGTAGCACATCGTTAATCTGAGTGTTGTAAGCTTTTGGCACATCTTGCAGTAAGGCACGAGTTTGTGCCTCATTTAACGATACTGATATTGTACTGGCAAATGCAACAGTGTTTGCTCCTTGTGTATAATCCACTGGCATGGGAGGAACTGCAAAGCGGGATTTATTCAGCCAATAAGCCACTTCGGATTTGAGGGCTTGTGATTGTGCATATTCTGTTAATTTGTAAGACCAATCTTTGAAAGAAGTTGTTTTGGCAGTCAGCGCAATTGCTTTACCTTGAGCAAGTTGCTGGTAAGCTGTCTGCAAATCCTCTAACAAAATTCGCCAAGAAACGCCATCAACTACCAAGTGGTGGATGACTATGAGTAATCGCGCCCTTTTGTCAATACCCAGATGGAAAAAGGCGACTTGCACTAGATTTTCTGACAGATTCAAACTCGCCTGTAAAGAATTTGCCCTAGCTTCAATGGCAGTTTGTTGCTCACTTTCTGGAAGTGCCGATAAGTCTATTTGAGAGAAAGCAACGCTATCAGTCACAGCAGAGTGAATTTGCTGCCAAGTGGACTCAGACTGTGTAAAACGTAAGCGCAGAGCATCATGATGTACTAGCAATTGCTGCAATACTTGCTTTAATAGCTCTGGCTTGAGGTCAGATGGTACTGAGAGCAGAAATGATTGATTAAAGTGGTGCGACTGTTGTAAATTTTGCTCAAAGAAATAGTGTTGAATTGGCGTTAGAGGTAATGTCCCCGTGACTAATCCTTGTTCTGCCTCAATAGTCTTGATTGTGCCTGCTACTGTTGCTAACTGGGCAATTGTTTGATGTGCAAACAATTGCTTGAGACTCAGTTGCAATCCTGCTTGCTTTGCCCTACTAATGATTTGAATACTGAGAATAGAATCTCCGCCAAGTTCAAAGAAGTTATCGTGAATGCCTACTTGCTCTACTCTCAGAACTTCTGCCCAAATCTGCGCTAGAATTTCTTCTATTTGATTGCGTGGGGCTACAAAACTGACGAACAGTTCTCCACGGTAGTCTGGTGCTTTCAATGCACGACGGTCTACCTTCCCGTTGGGAGTAAGAGGTAGGGATTCCAGCATCACAAAAGCGTGTGGCACCATGTAAGTAGGTAGTTGGCTAGAGAGGAAAGAGCGCAACTGGCTAACTGTAGGTGTCTGTCCTAGATGCGGCACTACGTAGGCGACTAGGCGTTTATCACCGAGAATATCTTCACGGGCAATGACACAACACGCCTGCACATCATCATATTGGCTCAGGACTGCTTCGATTTCTCCCAACTCGATGCGGAAACCGCGTATTTTTGCTTGGTTATCAATACGTCCCAGGTATTCAATTGTACCATCTGGTAAATAGCGTGCTAAGTCCCCAGTTTTATAAAGGCGGGAATGTGGTTCATCGCTAAAAGGGTTGGGAATGAATTTTTCTTGTGTCAATTGTGGGCGGTTGAGGTAGCCTCTTGCTAATCCAGTACCACCAATGTGCAGTTCTCCTGCTACACCCACGGGTACTGGTTGCAGATACTCATCTAAGATATAGATTTGCGTGTTGGCTATGGGGCGACCGATGGGGACAACTTGTCGCTCAATTCCTTGCTTGCAAGTCCAGAAGGTTGCATCAATACAAGCTTCCGTCGGTCCATAGAGATTGTGCAAGTTCACATTGAGATTACTTAACACGTTCTCTTGCACAACAATAGGTAAAGCTTCACCTCCGCAGAAAATTTGTTTGAGGGAGTGACAAGTTTCGAGTCCTCCTTGTTCTATGAGTATTTGTAACAAGGATGGTACAAATTGAACAGTAGTGACCTGCTGTTGAGCAATTAACTCTAACAGGTAAGTAGTGTCAGCATGACCTCCTGGTTGAGCTAATAGCAACTGTCCGCCTACTAACAAAGGAGCGTAGAATTCCCAAACTGAGGCATCAAAGCTAAAGGGAGTTTTCTGTAGCACTTTGTCTTCTTCAGTCAGGGGGAATGTTGTTTGCATCCAGAACATATGGTTGCAAAGGTTGCGGTGAGAAAGCATCACTCCCTTAGGCTGACCTGTAGAACCGCTCGTATAAATCACATAAGCCAAGTTAGTTGCTTGTACAAGAGCGATCGCATTATCCTGACTTGACTGAGAAATAGATTGCCAGTTAGTATCTAAACATACAACCTGCGCTCTTATCTGAGGCAACTTTTCAAGGAGTTGCTGTTGTGTCAGCAGCACTGGAACTCGAGCATCTTCTAGCATAAAGCTCAAGCGTTCAGTAGGATAGTCTGGGTCAAGTGGCAGATATGCACCACCAGCTTTGAGAATGCCTAACAGTCCTACCACCATCTCCAACGATCGCTCCACACACAACCCAACCAGCACATCTGCCCCCACACCCAAAGACTGCAAGTAGTGCGCCAACTGGTTAGCACGACAGTTCAACTGGTGATAAGTCAGTTGTTGATTTTCCAACACAATTGCTACAGCATCGGGGGTGCGCTGAACCTGCTCCTCAAACAACTGATGGATACAGTTATTAAAAGGATAATCTGCTTGAGTATAGTTCCAATCAACTAGTAACTGTTGTTGCTCAGGCGCTGTCAGCAAAGGCAATTGCGCTAGGGGCTGTTGTGGGTTAGCAATAATCCCCTCAAGCAAAGTTACAAAATGCCCAGTCATTCGCTCAATGGTACTAGCATCAAACAAGTCAGTGCTATATTCCCATACACCCACCAGTCCAGCAGCAGAGTTGTGCATTGATAAAGATAAATCAAACTTGGCAGTTACGCTTTCTATTGGTAAAGAACTGATAGTTAACCCAGCAAGCTCTACTTCAGACATAGGTGCATTCTGAAGTGCAAACATCACTTGGAACAGTGGTGTATGACTGAGATCCCGTTCTGGTTGCAATGCCTCAACTAGCATTTCAAAAGGCAAGTCCTGATGAGCATAGGCATCTATTCCCATTAACCGAACGCGACCAAGTAATTCGCTAAAAGTGGGGTTGCCTACCAAGTTGGTACGCAAGACTAAAGTGTTGACAAAAAAGCCAATTAATCCTTCTATCTCACTACGATTGCGGTTTGCAATGGGAGACCCCACCAAAATATCTTCTTGTCCTGTGTAGCGGTAAAGTAGGGTATCAAATGCTGCCAACAGCGTCATGAACAACGTCACTCCTTGTTGCTGACTTAATCGTGTCAGCCTACTAGTTAACTCCCCGGAGAGTATAAACTCTTGACGCGCCCCAGCGAAAGTCTGCACAGCAGGTCTGGGTCGGTCTGTAGGTAGAGACAACAAAGCTGGTGCATCTTTTAGTTGTTGTTGCCAGTAACTCAGTTGAGTTTGCAGTATATCCCCTTGCAACCAGTTTCGCTGCCAAATGGCGAAATCTGCGTACTGAATCGGCAGTGGTGCTAACGGTGTACCCCTTCGGGGAAGCAAGCTACGTGTAGCGGACGCACCATAGGGCTGACAAAGAGAATAAGCATTGTACAGTGCTGCCAGTTCCTGAACAAACACACCCATTGACCAACCATCAGAGACAATATGGTGCATACATACACTCAAGACGTGTTCTGTCTCGGATAGCACAATTAATGTTGCCCTGATTAATGGTTCGCTTGTCAGGTCAAACGGTTGAATAGCTTGTTGTTGCACTAATTGCTGTGAAGCAATTTCTTGTTCGCCTGGTGGCAGATGTTGCCACTCAAGAACTGAGACTGTCCAATTCGTTTGTGTGTGAATAATTTGAGTTGATTGTCCATCAACTATGACGAAGTTGGTGCGTAAAGCTTCGTGGCGAGCAATGATTTCATGTAGGCTTTGTTCTAAGGCAACTTGATTCAGGGTTCCTACTAGACGCAAAGCTAAGGGGATGTTGTAGAAGGCACTGTTCGGCTCGAATTGATCTAAAAACCATAGACGCTGTTGAGCAAATGACAGCGGTAGTTGAGCATTTTTTGCTTTCGGTAAGATGGGTGGAGAAGTTAGTTCTAAGTCCTGTTGCTGCAACTGCCCAATCAGATGGGCTAATTCGGCAACTGTCGCGGCGGCAAACAACTCACGTAATGCTAGTTCCACTTTGAAAATGTTGCGGATGCGTGAAACCAATTGCGTTGCTAGCAGCGAGTGTCCGCCAAGTTCAAAGAAGTGATCGTCAATGCCTACTTGCTCTACTTTCAGCACTTGCGCCCAAATTTGTGCCAGAATTTCTTCGATTGGGTTACGTGGGGCGACATATTTGTCTTTTCGTTCGCTGTGTAGATCTAATGCAGGCAAAGCACGGCGGTCTACCTTGCCACTAGAAGTTAGTGGCAAGGACTCCAAGATGACAAAAGCATTTGGCATCATGTATTCTGGGAGTTTTGCTTTCAGGAATTGCCGCAGTTCACTGATTGTGGGTGTACAGTGCTGATGTGCTACCACAT
>CAZZYE010000143.1:10057-11679 GCA_964658145.1 uncultured Stigonema sp. | reverse complement strand
GCCCCCCTTTTTAAGGGGGGCTTTTTCCCCCCTTAAAAAGGGGGTTGGGGGGATCTTCAGGGAGTAAACGCCACTAACTGAACCGTATTGACTTATGTGGGTTTGTTTGCTAGTACATCGACACAGCAAGTTAACATGATTGTCAAGGAAAGCTAACTTGTCTGTGGCGGAGATATTTACTCCTTAGAGCATGACTGCGGAAGATTCCAAAGCGCGGTAAACTTCCTCATGTCCTCTTATCACAATTCATCATGACAACCATTAACGACAATTATCTCAAGCTCAAAGCGGGGTATCTGTTCCCGGAAATTGCCCGACGGGTGAATGCGTTTGCACAAGCAAACCCGGATGCCAAAATTATTCGGCTAGGGATTGGAGATGTGACAGAGCCATTGCCAGAAGCTTGCCGGACGGCTATGATCAAGGCAGTAGAAGAAATGGGCGATCGCGCCACATTCCAGGGTTACGGTCCCGACCAAGGGTATGATTGGCTGCGTGAAAAGATTGCTGCTCAAGATTTCCAAGCACGTGGCTGTAACGTTGACAAGAGTGAAATCTTCATTTCCGATGGATCGAAGTGTGACACCGGAAACATTCTAGATATTTTCGGCAACAACAACACCATTGCGGTAACAGATCCGGTTTACCCAGTGTACGTTGACACCAACGTGATGGCAGGGCATACTGGTCCAGCAAATGAGACAGGTGAGTATGGTGGCTTAGTTTATCTACCAATTACTGCCGAGAATAACTTCACGGCACAGATTCCATCCCAGAAAGTAGATCTGATTTATCTGTGCTTCCCGAATAACCCCACAGGTGCAGTTACAACCAAGGAACACCTGAAAGCGTGGGTAGATTACGCCAAAGCAAATGGCTCAATCATTTTCTTTGATGCAGCTTACGAAGCGTTTATTTCCGATCCAGAAATTCCCCACTCGATTTATGAAATTGAAGGAGCAAGAGATTGTGCGATCGAGTTCCGCTCGTTTTCTAAAAATGCAGGCTTTACCGGAACCCGTTGTGCGCTTACAGTAGTGCCCAAGACACTGACAGCTAAGGCATCAGATGGTTTAGACGTGGAATTGTGGAAGCTGTGGAACCGTCGCCAATCTACAAAGTTTAATGGGGTATCCTACATCGTTCAACGAGGGGCTGAGGCGGTTTATTCACCAGAAGGACAAGCCCAAACAAAGGCGCTGGTAAATTTCTACATGGATAATGCCAAAATCATCCGTGAGCAACTAACGACGGGTGGCTTGCAGGTATATGGCGGTGTGAATGCACCTTATGTCTGGGTGAGGACACCGAATAATCTGTCTAGCTGGGATTTCTTTGATAAGCTACTGCAAACGGTGAATGTAGTCGGTACACCCGGTTCTGGTTTTGGTGCTGCGGGCGAAGGCTACTTCCGGATTTCCGCGTTTAATAGCCGCGAGAATGTGGAGGAGGCGATGAAACGGATTACCGAGAAGTTTAAGGTGTAAGGGCAAAGGTTGCGGTGGGCATTGCTAGCCCGCTTCTTGGTGGCTCAAAACACTGCTTTGGGAGTCGCCATTTTTCGATATTTAACCTTCTCCCAAGGGGAGACTCTGCGCGAACGTGTTCTTCTCCCAAGGGGA
>CAZZYE010000143.1:582-10047 GCA_964658145.1 uncultured Stigonema sp. | reverse complement strand
CTTCGCGAACGTGCCTTCGCGGTTAAAAAATATTTTTGAACCACGAAGACGCAAAGAACACGAAGAAAAATATCATTTTTATGCTTCACCAAGACGCGGGCTAGGTGGGCATTGCCCACCCTACCTAAGTACGATCAGGCTAGCAGTCATTCGGTTGTATCGAGGGAATCCTTGCTAGTCAAGGGTTTGCGCTACAATAAAGCAATGCGTGCGGCGATCGCACTCTTAAATAATACCAAATGCTGACGACCAGAAAACTATAGCCCCAACTTATCTCGGAGCACATCCTCTTTAAAACCTACCAGCAGTGCCGTTTTATCCTTAACAAAAAGCGGACGCTTGAGCAACATGACGTCGTTAGCAAACGCCTCAATCCACTGCTCATCTGTCCAAGTATTCCTCTCATCACCCAGCGTCCGGTAGGATTGACCAGAAGTATTTCGCATCGGCTGATAACCCAAAGTCTTTACCCAGTTTTGGATCATCTCACGAGTTGGCGGATTTTCTTTGGTGTTAATGAATTCATAGTCAACACCGTTGTCTTGGAGCAACTTGAAAGCTTTTTTGCAGGTTCCGCAGTTTGGTATTCCGTAGACTTGAATGGACATAAAACTGGTTATTTAACATCAACCGCTATACAACATATGTTATATTTTTTACCACTTACCAATGCTTTTGTATATAGCCCTAATAAACAAATATCCCCAAGCAGTTTCACAGCTTGAGGAATACTTCAAAAAGTATTTCACGTTCATGCCTATTAGAGCCAGAAGTTCCTCATGTTCGCGCAGCGTCTCGTAGAGAAGGCACTTATTCCGCCGCCCAAAATGAAAAACGCTCAACGCAATCTGAAGGGCAAGCAGAACAAAGTTAACTCAGATCTTGCACCATAATTTTTATCGCCCAAAAAATAAATTTCTTGGCTCAAAGCTTAAGTCAGCTAAAGCTGACTAGGTAAGTCTTTCAGTCAGCTAAAGCTGACTTAAGCTATTAGCCTTGAACTTCAGTTCAAGGCGTACTCAGGTAGAGGTGCAAGATCTTAGTTAAGGCACTTAGGGAGCCATTGAAAGATGCTAACCTGACTGAAATCACGCCTGAATAAAAAATCTGTTGTTGCAATAATTGAAATATGCCAACTGTAGAACAAGTGAAGTACCACGCCTTAAGAAGACGTGGCTTCAGGTTAACTCCTGAATTTTCTTGAAGGTACTGTAGGGTCATAAGACTCTACTATCAATTTCCCTTTCCGACGTTTTATAGTGGGGAAAACTCCCAACCCCACTCGTTTTATGTTGATTGCCGCGTTGATATCGCGATCCATCTCAACATTACACGCTTTACAACTATGAATTCTATCCTCTAAATCTTTCGGGCAATATTCATCACAGTTGCTACAAATTTGGCTCGTATAGTTTGGTTTGACCTTGATAACTTGTCCCCCAGCTTTCCCGGCTATGTAAGACAAAGTATCCCCAAACTGTCCGAACCCTGCATCTAAGAAAGACTTATTCAGCCCCGATTTTTGGGCTTGATTATTAGGTAAGTACTTACCATCTTCATCTTGTTTTGCTCCCGATCGTTTAGTCAGACCCTTGAGATTTAAGTCTTCTAAGAAAAATACTTTCTTTTTCGTTCTGACTAACTGATGACTAGTTTTGAAATGATAGTCTTTACGACTCCGAGCAATCTTTTGGTGTAGCTTGGCTTCTTTTTTAGTTAATTTCCGTCTACTTGCACTTCGCTTTTTCTTAGTAGACTTTTTCTCGGAAATCTTGGCTAGTTCATCTTGAGAGGTGCGAAAAGCTTTAACGGATGGAATTAGTTGGGAGTCACTAGTAGCTAAAAAAGTATCTCCTTGTAGAACTGCATCGATTCCAGTTGAATTTTCAACAGTAGGAATAATCTCTGATTTAGCTTCAGACGGAACTGTTGTGTCTTCTAGTGAAAGAGTCACGTACCAACCATCAGCCTTCTTAGAAACAATACAAGTCTTAGCCTTAAATCCATCTGGTATTGGGCGATGCAGGATTATGTCTATTTCTCCAATAAACGGAAGTTTAATTCGATTCCCGTTAATCCATCCATCTAGAACCTGAGTATAGGTAAAAGATTTGAAGCTAGATTCAGACTTGAACCGAGGTTTCCCACTTCGCTTTCCGTTCTTGTCCCCCTTAATATAGCGGTCAAATGCTAAGTGAACTCGCTTAACTGTGTTTTGAAGAACCTGAGAATAAACACTACTTAAATCCAGCAATTCCCCAGACCACTCAACAAGAATTAAGTCTTCTTTGAGAAAAGGTAGTAAGTCTTGATGAGTATTGTAGTTTGGGTTATCTCTAAATTCGGGGAGGGGACAAGAGATGATAGAGCAACTATTAGCCGCGCACCGATTGTTTTCCCACCAATCTAATTTATCTCCTAGCATCCTATTGTAAAGATACTGGCACAACCGTCTAATATGATTAAGCCGAAGCTTTTGTACGTCCGTAGGCTTGACGCGATATTGATAGCTGACCTTCATCTGTCATCACCTCCTTTTTCTGTTATAACCAAGATAACATACCGAGGAAGTGACGAGGAAACAAAATGAAAAATAAATACATCAGAGTTAGAACATCAGAACGAAGATTGAATAAGTTACGCTTATATGCGTCGCTAACAGAAAAAACAATGACTCAAGTGATTGATGAATGTATTGACTCACTAAAAATACCAAACACTGGCAATTCCGACGCTCGAGGACTCGCTAACGCTTCGCTATCATCGACCCACCAACCTCATCAACCTAACGGTTGATATTGGTTGGCGGGTCAATTCGTCATTACCCACTATCCATCCCCGCCTTAAGAAGACGGGGAATTCCGTGAAATCCGTTAAAAACATCATTCATCTTAAGTTTTTGGGCTACTAAAATGTATTTACCAGTATTTTTGGTGAGAATAGATGAACGGACAAAAAATATTGTGATTCTCGCTGGTGAGGAAAACGAGATGATAATTTATCCAAACGGGAAGTGGAGATATGTATGAGTAAACCAGATTTTACAACGATGCCCCGTGCTGAATTACGGCAATACATTCTCGACCACAGAGAAGATGATAAAGCCTTTCAAACTTATTTAGATAGATTCACGGACGAAGACGCTGTAATCTTCCCAGCCCCGCAGTCGATAGAGGACTTAGAAAACTTCCCCGAGTTGCATAGGCAGAACTTAGAAAGGCTACGCAAGCAAGCTTAACTTTTCTAACGTGGCCCTACTCACATCTTGCACCACCGTCTTGTTGCGAAAATCAAAGCCCAAAAAGCTTGTGATTTCGTAGGGTGGGCACTGCCCACCTTACCCTTATTGAGAAGGTGCAAGATCTGAGCCTACGTACAAATACTTGTCAACGTTGGCAGACCAGTCAGACGGTCCCTCTAGTTTGAGCGAACGCGCAGTTTGTAAAGGGGCAAGCATCCTTTAGACTGAGTTAATATACTTATGTTGCAAAAAGGTGTCAAATGCCAGAACCAGAGAAGATGAGTTATATATTTTATACTCCTTTAGTTGTCAGATAGTTCTCAAAATCTTCACCTACTTCCTGAATATAAATATCTGGATGTTGTAATGCTTTTGCAACAAGCCGTTGGGTCAATTTATTATCAAGTTGAATATAAAGCTCTAATAAGCGTCTATATTCTTCATCAGGACCATTTCCTAAGATAGATTCTGCCTGAGTTTCAATATTTTCCAAAAGCCAAATTTTATCAAATGAAAGAATCGTATGACGAACTAGTTCAATATCTGAATGACCGACACTAGCTAACTTAATTAATTCATTAAATAAAGTTTGACTTTCTTCTTTTGTGAGATAAATAATAACTTTTAATGCTGTGGCTCTTTCGGAAGGATTTTGTAAAGCTTTTTTAAGTAACTCTACTCTAGAGGGACTATTTAGGAAATTTTTCCTTATTTCTAAATATGCTTTTTCCTGGTCAATTAATTGATGCCAAGTGTCTAGATCATTTTGATAGTATTTTATTTCAGTCATAGTTAATATTAATTATATTACTATTTTTGAATGGTTTTGTACAAGTGCGAGCGTATTTGTGGCAATCATCCCTATTGGTAAACCTTAATTAGACGTTGAAAAGGGGGCAAGCATCCTTTAGACTGAGTTGATATACTTATGTTGCCCAAAGGTGTCAAATGCCAGATCCAGACAAGAACCTTATCAAAATCGAGCCAGGAACTCTCTTTTTGATTGTGTTTCTCGTTATACTGTTGCCCCTTCTTTTAACTGGTTTTTTCTCGCAATAAACTTTGCAGACTTTCTCCTATCCTACTTAGGCAAAACGAACCGTAGCGCTGCTACTAGTTTGTCCACACTTTCTTGGCGACTGTTGTAACCCATCAAACCAATCCGCCAAACTTTACCTGCAAGTTCACCCAAGCCACCACCAATCTCGATATTATACTCATCCAGCAACTTGCGGGAGAGCGCTTTGCCGTCTACTCCTTCGGGAATGCGAACTGTGGTCAGCGTTGGTAACCGAAACTCGCGCTCAACATGCAACGAAAGTCCCAAACTTTCCAAACTCTCCCAAAGGTACTCTACATTCTTTTGGTGGCGTTGCCAGCAATTTTCCAAACCCTCCTCTGCCACTAGCCGCAGGGCTTCCCGCTGGGCATAGTAGAGATTGATCGGAGCCGTGTGATGATAGACACGTTCGCTCCCCCAATACTTACTTAATAACGATACATCAAGATACCAGTTTTCCACTTTTGTGCGACGCTGCTGCAACTTCTCCATTGCTCGCTGACTCATGGTCAAAGGCGAAGCACCCGGCGGACAACCCAGCCCTTTCTGACTACAGCTATAGGCTAAGTCAACACCCCACTGATCTAGGAAAATTGGGACACCACCCAAACTTGTCACTGTATCCACCAGCAGCAAACAGCCGAATTCCCGACACAAATCACCCACGCCTTCTAACGGCTGACGCGCACCCGTGGATGTTTCCGCATGTACTAAAGCTAGAATTGCTGGACGATGGGTTTTTAGAGCAGTGTGCAGTTCCTCCATTGTAAATATCTGTCCCCAAGGTTTGGTGATAGTTCGCACATCAGCACCATAACGTCCAGCCATATCTATTAGACGGTTGCCAAAGTATCCTGCTACCCCCACAAGAACGACATCCCCAGGTTCTACGGAATTGGCAATTGTCGCTTCCATTGCCGCCGTACCTGTACCGCTTACCGCAATAGTCAGTGGATTTTCTGTCTGCCACACATAGCGCAACAACGACTGAATCTCATCCATGAGTGCCAAAAATGTTGGATCGAGATGCCCAACCAAAGGCGTATTCATTGCTTGCAAAATCGCCGGATGGGCATTCGAGGGTCCTGGTCCCAACAGTAAGCGCTGAGGCATTGCCAGAGGTTTGAGTTGTATTTTTTGGCTGTTGTTGATTGAAAGCGTTTGCATCATAATTTTTTACCAAAGTAAATTTATTCCTTCAATTGTCTGTGTAAGTGTATTTTTAGGTCACAATTTAAAGGCGATCGCTTTAAAGGAAATTCCCATGCCTGCACAAGCCCCATCTCCCAACCTACAAGCTTTAGAAGAAATAAGGTCAGGATTGCCAAATATTTGCGGCTGGGAGGCAGAAATTAGTTCGGTGGTGAACCAAGATGAACCTGTATTTTTAACCACTACAAATCTCCGCTTAGAAGACATTACCGCCGGGTTTGCTTGCGCCCTCCACATGCACCAACCCACTATCCCTGCGGGTGCGAATGGGGAACTGATCAGCAATCTCCAGTATATGTTTGAACATCCCCAAGAAGGCGATAACCACGATGCAGAACCATTTGCTTGGTGCTATAGCCGCATGGGGGATTTTATTCCCCAACTAATTTCTGAAGGTTGCAATCCTCGAATTATGCTTGACTATTCAGGCAATCTGTTGTGGGGATTGCAGCAAATGGGACGCGATGATATCCTCAACAATCTCAAGCGGATCACATGCGATCGCCAATATCAGCCTTATGTCGAATGGCTAGGAACAATGTGGAGTCATGCAGTTGTTCCTTCCACACCCATTCCTGACATTAAACTCCACATTCAAGCATGGCAACATTACTTTGCGGCGATTTTTGGCTACGATGCCTTGAAGCGAGTGAAAGGCTTTTCTCCTCCAGAAATGCACATGCCCAATCACCCAGATACCTTGTTTAAATATATCGAAGCGTTGAAAGAATGCGGGTATCGCTGGTTGATGGTGCAGGAACATGCGGTAGAACGTCTAGATGGTTCAGGGCTACGTCACGAGGATAAATATATCCCGAATCGTTTGGTTGCGCGCAATTCTCAAGGTGAAACCATCAGCATCACGGTATTTATTAAAACCCAAGGGTCGGATACAAAATTAGTGGCGCAGATGCAGCCCTATTTTGAGGCAAAAGGCAGAGGTAAGCAGCAAATTGGTAATCTACACGTCCCCTCGTTAGTCACCCAAATTGCGGATGGGGAAAATGGCGGCGTGATGATGAATGAATATCCCCGCGATTTATTGAGAGTTTGGCATGAAATCCGCTCGTCTGGTGGGGGGAAATCTGGTGTAGTTGGACTCAATGGTACTGAATATCTAGAACTGATTGAGGCGGCAGGTGTTAATCCTGAAGACTATCCCACTTGTCAAGCCGTTCAGCAACACAAAATTTGGCAGCGCGTTGATCCAAATAATGCCACACCAGAAGCTGTGTCGAAGGCGATCGCAGAATTAAAAGAAACTGACCATCAATTTCACATGGACGGTGCTTCTTGGACAAATAGTTTAAGTTGGGTCAAAGGTTATGAATATGTCCTAGAACCCATGAATGAACTCAGCGCCATGTTTCACGCAAAATACGACTCACAGGTGCAGCAAGATCCGAGAGTGACTCAGCGCTCTGACTACCAGGAAGCATTGCTGTATAATTTGTTGCTGCAAACAAGTTGTTTCCGATACTGGGGACAAGGAACTTGGACAAACTATGCGGCTGATCTCTATCAGCGTGGTAAAGCGCTGCTAGAAGCATAAATGTAGCTAGGCTTAGAGGTTATTTATCAAGTGAAAATTAAATTACAGTCAGGTGTGTTAGGCGCATGTTGTTTGCTTTTTGCGCTCCCAAGCACTGGCTGAAAAGGTGCCGTACTCTCGGAGTTAACGCACCCTACGTGTTTAAAATTCACTTTAGATTTGTAACCGCAGATAGACGCGGATACAAAACAAAACAACAGATAATTAAGTGCGTCTGTTTGCGTTCATCTGCGGTTGAAAATCCAAAATTAAGTAATGTTATATAGAAGATTTGGGCGCACAGAATTACAGATGCCTGTGTTTTCCTGTGGCGGGATGAGATACCAATATAAATGGCAGGATGTTCCACAATGGCAAATCCCTCGCGATAATCAGGGAAATTTGGAAGCGACTATTCGACAAGCAATAGAAGTGGGAATTAATCACATTGAAACTGCTCGTGGTTACGGCACTTCTGAAATGCAGTTAGGGCAAATTTTGCCCAGCTTTAACCGTGAAAAGTTAATTGTTCAAACCAAAGTCATCCCTAAGGCAGATGCTAAAGAATTTCAACGCGACTTTGAAAAGTCACTGGGAAATATCCGCCTAGATTATGTTGATTTGCTGGGGTTGCACGGCATCAACAATGTTGAACTTTTAGACTATAGCATCCGTCCGGGTGGTTGTTTAGACATAGCTAGAAAACTAAAGGAACAGGGAAAAGTTAGATTTATCGGCTTTTCCACTCATGGTTCAACAGATATTATTATCAAGGCAATAAATACAAATCAATTTGATTACGTCAACCTGCACTGGTATTACATTAATCAAGTTAATTGGGCGGCGATTGAAGCGGCAAAGAGTTATGATATGGGGGTATTTATCATTAGCCCATCAGATAAAGGAGGGAAGTTATATGATCCACCGCAAAAATTAGTAGATCTTTGTACTCCTTTATCGCCAATGGTTTTTAATGATTTGTTTTGTCTGAGTCATTCCCAAGTACATACTCTCAGTTTAGGGGCGGCAAAACCAGAAGATTTTGACGAACATTTGAAAACTTTAGAATTACTGGATAACGCATCGGAAATCTTGCCGCCAATTATGGCACGGTTGGAAGAAGAAGCGATCGCCACATTAGGGGAAGACTGGGTGAAAACCTGGCACGTCAATTTACCGACTTTTGAGGAAACCCCTAGTCAGGTGAATATTCCGGTAATTTTGTGGCTCTGGAATCTAGCGATCGCCTACGATCTGCTAGACTACGCCAAAATGCGCTACAACATGCTTGGCAATGGTGGTCACTGGTTTCCTGGTAACAAAGCAGACCAAGTAAATGAACTAGACCTGAGGAAATGTCTCAGCCTCAGTCCCCACGCTGACAAAATTCCGGCATTACTTGCACAAGCACATCAAATTTTAGTCCAGGAAGCAGTACAGCGTTTGTCGCAAAGTTAGTAGGGGCGAACGGCCGTTCGCCCGTACAGTTGTTAGTGGAACAACCAAAGACCAACACTTCCAAAATTATTAAAATTTGTCGCCTGAATCTAAGAAAATAAAAACTACAAACAAATGTTATTTATTTGTCGTAGTAACTTTTATGACTCTTAATCGTCGCCATTTCTTATGTCTGCTGGGAGCCAGTGTCAGTGCTTTTACTATGGATGCTTGTGCTTTTGCACAGAATGCTCCTAGTGGTGTTACTCAGACAAGTCCAAGCACAGGAACTATCCAATTACCAACTTTGCCCTATGCATACGAGGCGTTAGAACCACACATTGATGCCACAACGATGCGGTTTCATCACGACAAACACCATGCAACTTATGTAAAAAACCTGAATGTAGCATTCGACAAACACCCAGAACTCAAAAGCAAAAGAGTTGAAGATTTACTGAGTAATCTAGAGAACGTTCCGGAAGATATTCGCACAACGGTACGTAACAATGGTGGCGGTCATGTAAACCACTCGATGTTTTGGAAAATTATGAAGCCAAATGGTGGCGGAGAACCAACTGGTGCGATCGCATCCGCCATCAATCAAAATTTCGGCAGTTTTGCTGCTTTTAAAAAGCAGTTTAACGAAGCTGGTGCTAGTCGTTTCGGTAGTGGTTGGGTTTGGCTTGTCCGCAATAAAGATGGCAAGCTGGAAGTTGCAACTACACCTAACCAAGATAGTCCCCTCGCTGAAGGCAAGTATCCCATTCTGGGCAATGACGTGTGGGAACACGCATATTATCTCAAGTACCAGAACCGCCGCCCCGATTACTTAAATGCTTGGTGGAATGTACTCAACTGGGACGAGATTAACAAACGATTTGCATAAGGATAGAGGGGAGTGGGGAAGAGACGTTCCGGCGGAACGTCTGTATGGGAGTGGGGAGTGGGGGGAGTAGGGGGAGATGAGGGAGATAAGGGAGA
>CAZZYE010000143.1:0-515 GCA_964658145.1 uncultured Stigonema sp. | reverse complement strand
CTCATCTTCCTCATCTTCCCCCACTCCCCACTCCCCTTTTACAAAGGTTTTTGAGTAGGTATACCAGCAGCGCGGGGAAACTTAGCTGGTGTGATTGCGACCTTTCGTAAGTACAAGCAGTGACGGATACTATTGCTTAAGGGAGTTGTAAATTTTTCGATTGATTCAATTATGCCACCTAGCTGATTAACGGCATTTTCTAGAGATGTTGTTTCATCTTCTGTCCAATTACCACGGTAAATTACAGCTAAACCACCTTGTTTAAGCAATGGTAGGGCATATTCGGCACAGACTGAGGCTGTCCCAACAGCACGGACCAGAGCAATATCGTAGGTTTGTCGGTGTTGAGGTTGCTGACCTATTTCTTCAGATCTGCCAGTGAGAGTGTTGACATTGGTAAGGTTAAGTGCAGCTAGTATTGTTTCAATAAAAGTAATTTTTTTCCGGGTTGCATCAAGCAGAGTAACGGTGTAATTAGGTACAGCAATTGCTACTGGAATTCCCGGAAAGCCTGC
>CAZZYE010000142.1:8772-11693 GCA_964658145.1 uncultured Stigonema sp. | reverse complement strand
CTGCTAGATGAGGGATAGCATCTTTGACTGACTGAATGAAGTCCTGATTTGGGGATTGAGGAATACCTTTAGCGATCGCCACCATTGTTTCTGCAAAAGCGCGTTTCAAATCATCAGCAAGTTCTAATCCTGCTAACTTGACTTTCAAAAACTCCCGAATTAAAGTATGAATTTTACAGTAACCATCTGTATCCTCTACCCACTGAATCAAATAGCGCTCGTATAGTTTTTCGTTTGCTGTTTCCACATCTGACGCAACCCAATTAAGCAACTCACTTGCAGACTCCACCCATTCCCAAGCAAAAATATTTGGTGCAAATAAGCTTAACAACACAGCAACACGCTGCGTCATTTCATTGAGTTCCAACCAACTTAATTCAAATGCTGCTAAAACGCCTCGCTGTGCGGTACTCAAAGTTTGTTGCAATTGCTGTTGATTTATAGCTTCATCTTCTAGTCGTTGCTCTTTCAACCGTTGCAACATTTTTGCTAAAGTGTAGTTGGGAGATTTTTTCGCTACATACCGTCCCACCAACTCCAAACCCAAAGGAAGATAACCCAGCCATTCACACAATTGTTTAGCTGTTTCCTCATCCTTTTGTACCCGCTTTTCACCCACAAGCTTTGTCAACAATTGCAAAGCGAATTCTGGTGACAGCACATCTAAGGATATCTCCTCAATATTAGAGTCCAAACTTCGCAGCCGCGTTGTCATCAAAACGCGAAAACGGTTCCCCTTTGGTAAAAACTCTAGACAATTCCCCAAAACCGTGACATCATCTAATACAACTAATACCAGTTTTTCTGGTGGTTGCCAATTCTGCCAACACCAAGCTACTTGTTCAGTAAGACTCAGCATTCTTTCACGAAAATCCTTCTGCGGTACTTCAAGTTTCATGTAAAGCTGAGCAAACTGTACAATTTCAGCAGCTAAATTTGAGTTTCTAGCATTTAACCAACAAATACCACCAGGGTAGTCGCAACCTGTGTTACTGAGTCTATTAATTAATATCCTAATTCATTACCACATCACTTTTGTTCTCAATTCCGCAAAGGTGAATAAATTATAGTTATCGTTTCGACTCTTGAGTCACTAAGCATCCTTGAAAGAGCTTTTTTATGCGTATAGTGTTTGCGAATGTATAAACTTAGAGCTGATACTGGGTGACACAGGGGGTGCGATCGCTTACAGATACAAACATGTTTGTATGCTGCAACCTACCTGAGTCACGTATTTTCTTAGAGGAAACTAGAGCGCGATCGCTTCCCATCACTCAACTTGACAATATTACCAGTTTATGTATATTGATATCTTTGGGGAATATGAAAACCAAAGATTTAGTACGTCACAAAAAATTAGGCTGGATAGGGCAAGTAAGAGAAATTGAAAATCAGCAAAAAGCTTATCATTATTTATCAAATTGGCTACAGGGACGAGTCCCTTGGAAACCCTATTATGTTGTAACAGTAGTGCTTGAGGAGGACGGGGTAATACTTTTAGACGATCTAGAGGAATGGGAAATAATCTAGGCGATCGCTTTTCGACGCTCATATCAAACTATAGTAGTGAGCCATAGTTGGGTACTCTAACTGGAGGAGGTATCAATTATGCTATTCAAATTTTGGACTCTACTAGGCTTAATCGCAGATTTTACAACTTCAAAACTAATTCGGCTTTTCGTGAGATTGGTGAACGATAATACTCTTGACACCATAAACCAAGAATCGTTACAAGAGTTGGATAAACGTGGGCTAATTGAGTGGAATGATTCACCAAAGCCCGAAGATTTTCGACCAATCACTAATGACCAATAACTCGTAGGGAGTAATTGTGAGGTATCGGTCGGGGTGGGATATAAAGCCCAAATTTTCTATCTTACGATAATGCCCACCCCGACCTCAGTCCTGGATTATGACTCCTTATACGGTATCCTGCTATCGGTCACTCAGTAGCGGGGTGCGTAGTTCTCTTATCAGACGCTTATCCCTGCTATTGGTGTGGAATCAATGCCTTCTATAGGCGACTCAATACCCAGGTGATCGCACTATCATATCGCCTTGGTTAGTAAGTAAAATTTTATACACACAAAAACTTTACCGTACAACCCGAAATTTCACCGTATTGTATGCCGGACTGTATGGCGCACAATAAAGGGCAGTACGGCATACAAGGTGCAAGAAAATGGCAGACGACTTACAAGACAATACAGAAAACCCTGTAGAAAATTTGACGGAAGACAGCGAAGAGAGAGAAATTTTTGAAAAAATTACTATATCACAATTACAACAAAAATATTCCATCGGTCGTGGCTCTCTCTATGAGAGGATGAAATTTTTGAAGATTACGACGTACAAAGATGAGGATGAAAAAGCGTACTTGTCCCCAGAACAAGTGGGATACATGGACGGGTTACACCAACACATCAAAGAACATGGGCGCATGAAAGGGTTTTCCGTCCCTGAACCGTCGGGACCGGAAGCAGTAGAATTACCACAAGAGGAAGAGGAGGAGACAGGCACACTGGTAGTCGCGCAGACACAAAAAATATCAAAAGCGCCTTCTTACTTACCAACACAAACCAGAAAAAGGTCAGTATCTCAGGTTGAAAACTTACCTACAATTGTGCAGAGTGGACAGAATAAGGCTGCTGGGCATTTAATAGCTGAGAATACGATAGCTAGGGGATATATCGAAAATCCCGAACTACTCCCAGAAGAACTCAAGCAAAAAATTAGAGAAGCAGGCGAGGTTCCAGTTATCGACCCTTTCGCATACGCCGAATCGTTGATGAGTTCTATTCGCGCCGAAGGTCTTATTGGGTCAATTTAATAGTCATAGCGTTATCCGTCATGATTATCGCTATTCAAATGTCACCAACTACTTTGATAGCTGTGACAGTTATGAATGCGATCGCCATCCC
>CAZZYE010000142.1:0-8762 GCA_964658145.1 uncultured Stigonema sp. | reverse complement strand
CAAAGTTTTCCTCCAAGAAAATCGATCCAAAATTTTCCTCTAAGAAAATCGATTCCCTACCAGCTGAACCAGAACCAGAATCCAAATTCCAAGCAGAACCCCAAACTTTCAGACTTTATCGCAAATCGGAACTTGACAGAATCACAGCTTCTCTCCTAGCTAATGGATCTATCTTGGTGGCTGGGGAGGAGGGGAGTGGCAAATCAGTTCTTGCTGCTTCCGTTGTTGAAAAGTTACAGGATGATGGTTTTAATGTCGCCCACATTGAACCAGCTACAACAAAGCAGATGTTGCTTCAAATTGCTGAACAGCTGGGGGTAGAAACTCATAACTTAGAAGGTAAAGCCCTAACCGCTGATCATCTTAAGATAAAAATTGCAGATTTTCTTCAGGAAAACACTGCCTTCCTTGTAGTTGATGATTGTCATAACTGTGATGGTCGTTTCCGTTTTTGGTTGAAACAGCTGAGGAAACAAGGGGTTCCTTTATTGATTTTGGCAACAAATCCACCACGTACAGACGTGTTCCTTAATCTTCCTCCAATCATGCTTAAGCCCCTTCCAGAATACGCAATTCGCGAAATTATGGAGGCGATCGCCCTCGAGAGAGGACTAAGTTTGAAAAACTCGGACTTAGCACGACTTCAAGAAAGGGCGGGGGGGAACCCGATGTTAGCCCAAAGGGTAATTGATGAAGAATACTTGGGACTTGAAATTGAGGAAGGCGACCATACCCGCTATTTTGACGTTACGCCTCTAATCCTTTTATTAGGAATTGTCTTCACAATGATGCGCTTCCTGGGGTTAGGGATGAACGACCACTCCCTATATATATTTGGTGGGATGGCGGCGGCTATATTTCTTGGGTTCTCCAGACTGCTGTACAACCTACCTCGTGAGGATAGGAGGATTCGCTAATGCTAGGGATTAACCATTTACTAATTAGTGGTACTGCTACCAGTCTCTTATTAGGAACGGCTAGTCCTACAATAATCGCGATGGGTGCGATCGCTGGTTTACTCCCAGATGTAGATATCAGCACTTCGCCCGCAGGTCGTATTCTACCCTGGATTAGCAGATTTTTTGAGAGTAGGATGCCTCATCGTTCCTGTACTCACAGCTTAGTTGCTTCCTGAGTTGTGGCAATTATAAGTTATGGAGTATCCCTTTTTTGGAATAGTCGCTTCCTCAATCTTGCGCACGCCCTTACCATTGGGTATTCCTTTGGGTGGTTAGCGGACCTCTTTACTCGTGGTGGGGTAGAAATGTTCTGGCCATCTCCTGTCCGTTGTGTCTCTCCTCAAAACCGTAACCTACGATTGAGGACTGGAAGCAACGCTGAATATTTTGTGATGGTAATTTTCGCAGCTATCGCCTTGTTGACTTTCAACATCAATAACTCAGGAGGCGTCTTTATCCAGTTTGACCGCTTTATGGGCAACTCTTCAGGAGTCGAGAGGATTTACAACGAATCTGGATCAACACACTTAGTCAAAGTTCATATTAAGGGGGTGATGGTAACTGACCGTTCCCCAGTCCTAGGAGACTTTCTGATTGTCCAATCTTTAGGAAATGGCTTTGTAGTTCAGTCCAAGGATGGAAAAATCTATAGGGCAGGAACAGACCCAGAATCTCAAATCCTCATCGACCGTATCACAGCTGATTCAAATGAGCCAGCTGTCACCACAATTGAATCAATAGTTCTAGAAGATGATGAGCTATCATCTATTCTCTCGCGCTTCGATCATAACAATGCAATGGTGTTTCTCTCCGGAGAAATTAGCATTGACGATCCAAATGTGAAATTTGCCCTAGACCCTCACCAATTTCCTTTCATTAAGCGCAACGAGACAACTGACTCACCAGGGGTGAAGTTGGAAGCTGCCCCGCTTAAGTACATAAAGAAAAAGTTTGGCGATCAGTTTGCCACTGGTCAATTATCAATACGGAGTATTATTAAAAGCAATGGTGAAACCTTTACCAGCAGCAATTCTCAGTCCGAAGAGTAAAGCGCAACCATCCTCTAAGAAACAGTCTTCAGGATTACTTTTAGGGGAAGGTGTGATGTGGAATCCAGCAGAACTTCCGAACGGACATGTTGTGCTAATCGGGGCTTCGGGTTCCGGGAAAACTCAGACACTGAAGGCGATCGCTCACGAACTTCCACGTCTATTTTCCAGTGTACGTTTGATTATAATTGATTTTCACGGGGATCAAGAGCTACCTGACGAGGTGTGCTATCCATTAAATATGGAAAGCCCCTACGGAATTAATCCACTTGTGGTAGATTTAGATACCAAAGGTGGTGGTCCCAATTTACAAGCGATAAGTGTCGCAGCTGTCCTCAAAAAGGCTTTATTACTGGGTGCTAATCAAGAAGGACTGGTTATTTCCATCCTTAATACTTGCTATTCATGTCGTGGTATCACGCAAGATGAAGTGTCAAGCTGGACAAAAACACCTCCAACATTTGCTGATATTCGAGAAGAGATAGAGAATCGTATTGAGGATGGTTGCAAAGAATCAGGGAAACTACAGTTGAAATTAGCCGCGACTTTCCAGTATGGCATCTTCGACCGTCCACAACCATCTCTCGATGCCCAAGTCATCCGCTTCGATTTATCAGCTTTAGGAAAAGTGCCGGGATTAGGTGCGATCGCCACAGAGGCACTCGTGAAACAGTTAATGGACTCCCACCGTATTAAAGGGGAAGTACCAGATAAAACACCGCGTACTTACATATTTATTGATGAGGCAAAGGAAGTTAAACAGTCCCGTTCCATAAAGTTGGTATTAGCTGATGGGAGAAAATTTGGCTTGAATGCGGTTCTGGCATCTCAAAGGGATTCAGAGATTAGTGATGAGGCGATCGCCAACAGTAGTACTAAAATAGTACTCCCAGTAGACCAAACCGAAGTATCAAGAGTATCAAAGCGCTTTAGATTTGCTGAGAATATTGTATCCCGTTTACAGCCTTTAGAAGCTTTAGTACGCATGGGAACAGAGGGACATCGTTGCAAAATTACACCATACTATGAACGAGTCTAGCTTGCGAGTTTTCGTTATCCTTACTTTAACTGGGCTTCTAGGGATAACAGCTTTAAAGGAAAGTCAGGAGTCACTGTCAGCTGCTCAAGTTATTCCTTCTCACACGGAGAAAAATTCACAAGACAATTCGAGTGTACACTCGATTCAGAGCAATCAGCGCATCTTAAGAATGTCGTTGGTAGTTGACAGCCCGTCCTTCCTAAAAGTGAAGGAAGGGGATGAGATCAGTATTGGGCAAATTATCACTGACAACACAACTGAGCGAGAAAGGCTTACAAAACATCATAAATCTCTTGAGTTGCAAATTCAAAATCTAAAATCTAAATTTATCCGCAAACCGACAGAACCTAACTTCCCACTAGAATCACGAGGGCTTCCTCCAGCTAACTATTCTGAGGAGGAGTCTTCAGTTAAGAATATGGAGATGAAACTAAATCAAGCACGTTCAGTACTTGAGGTAAGAACGCCATTCCTTACTAAGGATAATCCTGAGAGGCTGGCTGAGGTAGAACGGACTAAATCGCAGTTACAGCAAAAGTTACAGGATGTTGAACGTCAGGAACGCTTAATTAAATTCTTAGGTGAAAATCAACAAGCATCACAAGTAATTTTAGACCATGAGCAGGCTCGACTCAAGAAATTAGAAAGTGAGAAACAGGAGGCATCTGCAACTCTTGATAGAGAAAAAGCGAAACTCGCCACAGATGGGGTTGACAATCAACAGAAACTGGAACAGCTTCAGTTAGCAGTTCATCTTGCAGAATCAGAACTGAATATGGCGGAATCCAAGCTATCTGCTGCGAAGTCGCGGAGGAAAATGCAGGAATATGATGCGGGTGTGAAAGATGTAGAAAAGCAACAGAAAAATGTGCAGCTGAAACAGGAGTATGAGAGACAGCAGCAAACGTATAATCAAGGAATGAGGGAAAGAGATTATCAGCTGGCACAGCTGCAATTATCCCTAGTAGCTATTGACGATAAATTAAGTCAAATTCCGGTGGTGAAAAGTCCTAGAAACGGTTATATCAGAAGGATAAAGCCGTGGGTAGGTAAGAATGGTAAATATGAGACGACAGTTATTATTAGCAACAGTCCTCCTAATAAGTCTTCAGAGTCAGCTAGCGATCGCTTCCCCGAAGAAACCACCAACTCAAAATCAACAGGCACAACCCACACAGGATACAAAAAAGAAGACTCCTGAAGCTAAGGAAAGTCCTGATACAAAACCTTCATCTTCTGACTCTAGTGAGGATAATGAGGAAGATAAACAAGCAGAGGAGGAATCGGATAATGTATCTCCTAAAACTCCTCAAAACGCTTTTGTAAAACCAGATATTGACAAAATAGTAAAACAGCAGTTTGACGAAGATTTCTGGAAGATATTTAAAGGGGCGCTTCCTTGTTTGGAAACTTCCACATCTTGTTTAAAACAGTTGCAAGAAAAGTCTATTGCACAATCACCTTTACTTAAGGAAATTGATAATCGCGTACAAGAAGCAAATCAAAAGATTGATGAAGCTAAATCACGTAATCAAAAGAGTATTAAGCTATCAATTTTAAGTCCTGCTTTACAGTACTTCCTTGAACCACAGACTTTTAGCAATGGTTCTAAACAGCAAATTACAGGCGGATTAATTGATAATATAGCTACGTTATTTACAGGTAAAATAAGTTTGATAAATGGGCTATTAAAGGTCATTGGAATTCCGCTGTTTCAAGGAACTCAAGGCGGAGACAATCAAGCACAATCACGCGCAATCCAGATTAGTGATATTCAAGTTAAAATAGCTGAACTTCAGCGTCAGAGGGCAGAATTAGCTGATAAAATTCGCGAAAAGGTTGCAACTTCCCTCTCAAATTTCGACCAAGCAAGAACAGAATTTCAGGAAACTCAGATTATGGCAGCCCGAACTATTGAGCAATTTCAGATATATGAAATAGCCTATAGACAAGGGGATAGCGATACTCAAGCTTATCTAGCTAGACTGAATTCCTTAGATCATACTAAAGCTCAAACATTCTCCTCTTGGGCAAAGATGAAGAGAATATTATTTGAAATTAAGATGCTGGTATTAAATACGCAAGAAGCAGAAAATTAGTAATCTTCGCTTATTTTCAGGTAAGCGATCGCCTAATAGTAATCCAATATTAAGTATTATTTATTATCTAAACTATGAAATGGATCGTTCGTCAAATACGTGATTTTGCACCCATAACAATCATTATTATTTTGGGTATAGCTACTCAAAAATACTGGCAGCCCTACTTTAACTCTACAGCTGATAGCAGAGTAGTAAGTAAATCATCAAATAGTAATATTCACCTGACTTTAGGAAATCCCAGTAATGCAGGAACAAATCGTGATAACTACTTAATGGTGAAGCCACAGTACGCACTTTCTTATAATAATAGTAAGGGAACCCCCAACTGGGTAAGCTGGGAACTTAACAAATCATATTTAGGAAGGGTGGATAGGCAAAATGATTTCCGCCCAGATGAAACGCTACCAGGAGAATTGGTACATGTAACTCCTAGTATATATACTCACTCTGGCTATGATAAAGGGCATGTTATCCCGTCGGGCGATCGCACATTATCGGCATCTGATAATTCTCAAACTTTTCTAATGACTAATATGATGCCTCAAACACCGGATAACAATCGGCATACCTGGGAGGGATTAGAGAAGTATTGTCGAAAGCTGGCTAAGTCTGGAAAAGAACTTTATATCATCGCAGGACCATTGGGCGATCAAGGTATGCTTAAGGGTAGGGTGAAAGTTCCAACTTATACTTGGAAAATAGTTGTAGTACTAAACACCAAAAATGCTGGTATTAGTAGCGTAACTGAAAGTACTAGGGTTATCGCCATCAATGTACCAAACCAACAAGGGATAAACCATGACTGGAGGGCTTACAGAGTCAGTGTTAAAACATTGGAAGGATTGACAGGCTATCACTTTCTCTCCAATGTTCCCACGTTTATTCGGGATACGATTGAGAAAAGAGTTGATACTCAGTAAAATCTGCAATCGCATCCTAAATTACACATATGTCTGTGACTCCCGCGTACAAAGTTATGTGAACCACACTTTAACACTGTGGTATAGCTGCTGTTGGAATCGTGGGAAGTGATGCCCAGTCTATAAGAAAGGTCAGTCCCTGACGACTTACAAGGAACTTGGAGGGACTACCGATTTGAGTACGATCGCCCACCAAACACGCCTTACTCGTAACCGTGTACACCTTTGACTGACTAGGGTTAGTCGCATTGCTCACAGTGTAAGTCTAAGAGTGGAATACTTGAAATAACCAGACTATTCCCACTCTTAGCAGCTTTAGGCTGTGCCGTCTGCGCTCTCGACTGTTGTGCCAGTAGAAGTGGTAGAATTAGTGGTCTTAAGTGTATTTGTGGTTGTAGTAATTGCAGTGGCTAAAGTACGTAGAGCGGTACAAAGCCGAACTTAATACATTTTAACCAGATAATAACATTCTAATAACTTTTTAGTTGTAGAGTTTTTCTAATCAGGGTAACAGTTGAGATTGTGATTGACTCTCATTACAAAACTTAAATATATGGATTTATCATCTCCTACTCCTACTACAAACTCACCCCTAACACCTGTATTCGGGGACAACGTGCAAGACCTGCTTAGTATTGGTGCGTTACATGTAAATCCCAGTGCCATCATTACAGTGAACAGTATTGATGATACGGTAAACTCTAGCCCTTGCGTAACTACACTAAGGGATGCAATCAATCAGGCGAATGCTGACGGTGGAGAGGACTTGATTGTGTTTGACCGAGAGCTATTTTCCAATGCACAGACAATTACCTTGAACTTGGGTGAACTAGACATCACCCATAACTTAGACATCATCGCCCCACGGGACTCGTTAACGGGTGGGGACTTGGTAACGGTAAGTGGGAACAAAGCCTCGCGGGTGTTTGAGATTGAAACAGGAGCAATGGTAAGCATCGACGGATTGATTGTAGCCAATGGTAATGCGGCGGATGATAATGGTGGTGGAATTAAAAACTTTGGTACTCTCGCTTTAGACAACAGCATTGTTCGTAATAACTCTGCAACGCCTAATCTTGACAACCCCTACCTAGGTCAGGGCGGCTTTGGCGGTGGTATTTATAATCAAGGTACTTTAACAGTCAGCAATAGTACGATAAGTAGTAACGGGGCGAGTCAACGAAGTATTGCTAATGGTGGTGGCATTTACAATACGGGTACAGCTAAAGTATTGAATAGTACATTAGACAACAACTCAGTCGGAGGCGGTGAGGGTGCTGGTGGCGGTGGCATTTTCAATGCGGGTAATCTTCTCTTAAGTACAAGCACCTTGAACAACAACTCAACATTTAGCAAGGGCGGCGGCGACGCTATTGGCGGCGGCATCTACAACGCTGGCACGGCAAATGTGAGCAATAGCACTATTAGCGGCAACTCGGCAGGCGGAATCGGCGGCGGTATCAGGAACGAAGGCACTCTTGAGGTAAGCAACAGCACCATTAGCGGTAACTCGGCACCCTATGGCGGCGAAGGCGGCGGCATCTACAACGCTCGCACGGCAAATGTGAGCAACAGCACCATCAGCGGTAACTCGGCATTCTTCAGCGGCGGCGGTATCAGGAACGAAGGCACTCTTGAGGTAAGCAACAGCACCCTCAGTGGTAACACGGCACCCTATGGCGGCGGCATCTTTAACGGCAAAAGCCTCTATGGCAGTGGTGGCACAGTGAATGTGAGTAACAGCACCCTTAGTGGTAACACGGCAGGCAAGGACGGCGGAGGTGTGTTCAGTGATACTAGTGGCTCGACGAACGTGCGCAACACAATTATCGCTCTTAACCTTTTGAATGAGAACGCTATCAACCCCGATGTATCTGGCACATTCAGCAGCAATGGCTACAACCTAATTGGCGATCGCACAGGCAGTACCGGATTTGGCAGCCCAGGAGACATAGTAGGCACAAGCGATAACCCGATTGACCCCCGTCTTGCTCCCTTAGACTTCAATGGTGGTTCCACCCAAAATTTCGCCCTCCTTCCAGACAGTCCAGCAATTGATGCAGGCGACCCAACTCTATTGGACACCGATCCCACAACCGACCAACGCGGGTTTCCTCGTGTAAGCAATGGTAGAGCCGACATCGGGGCATTTGAAGTCCAGGTCTAGCAATAGTCCAAGTAAACCAAGAACTATTGCACTTACCGAGCGTGTGCGATGCCACAGGCAAGACCCTTCCGGTCTACGCGCTCCAAATCATCGCTTTGTCACCGACTCCCATTACTTTACTTAAATATATGGATTTATCATCTCCTACCTTGACAACAAACACCGACATAACACCTGTATTTGGGGATAATGTGCAAGACTTGCTTGGAAGGAGTGCGTTAAACGTCAACCCAAGTGCAATCATTACAGTGAACAGTATTGCTGATACGGTGAATGACCCGTCTGAAGGTGTCATCACGCTGCGAGATGCTATTAATCAAGCGAATGCGGACAACGGACAGGACTTGATTGTATTTGACCGCTCTGTGTTTTCCAGTCAGCAGACTATTACCCTCAGTGGCACAGAACTAGACATTACCCATAACCTAGACATTATTGCCCCAAGGGATAAATTAACTGGTGGTGACTTGGTAACTGTACGTTCGCTGATTTTGAAAGGGTGAAAGGAATTAATGCCTGACAGGGT
>CAZZYE010000141.1:0-11700 GCA_964658145.1 uncultured Stigonema sp. | reverse complement strand
GCAAGTAACCCAATTTTTATATCCTGGAAATAAATCACACCGCCAATACGTCCTTGAACTTGGAAAGGTCCATGAAAGAACTGATACTTTGCAATGTAGATCGGGAAAAAGTTAGAAATCGTTATTACCCTGCCAAATATTTGCTCTATATTTTTGTGGAGAATAGCATCTAGGTATTCACTATTGGCAGGCTCACCCAGTTCAGTGAATTCCGGATGATCCGCAAAATGATCCATATAAAACAACCAGATCTGGGAAAGGTCTGCTTCATTGGTCAGTTTCTGCTTGAGTTCCTGCAATCGCTCGATTTTCATCTGAACCTCGTGGGATGTATGGAAACCCCGTATTTTTAAATCGGGGATGAAACACGACATGGTAAATTTATTTACCGTCCCCCTTGTGGGGTGAAATAGGTAGTTCCGTAGTACCTATTTCTTCTATTGTATCCCAGAGAATGCCTTGCTACTTGGATGCCTAAGCCAGGAAGTCACCCTCCTGACTCGGCGTTGAAAAACGGCAAGCGAAATATTGCTATTGGAATTGCTTGCACACCAGTGGTTGAAGAATTAAGTAACAAATAACCGGACTTCCATGCCAGTACACTTGACCGATCGCATGATATTGTTATCAAGGTGGGCGAACCGGAAACGCCACCAAAAAGCACACTCGATCCGTTTACCTACCCCTACCTTAGTACAGGATTGCGATCGCTCCCGCGTATACGCCTCTTCTACTGTCTTGCCATTTCTGCTGCCATTGTAATAAAAATCTGCAAATTCTGCCAACAGCTATCCTAGATGGAGTTATTGTAGAGTCTATATCTCTGAGATCCGTTGCCACTCAATAGCCTATACATGACAACTCCGCTGCATGGACTCATTTTCCTCACACAAGACCGATTAAGTAACCTAGTTTACATCCCTTCAAAACAAGGCTACGAAGTGCGGGAAACAGTGGCAATCAAGACTATTGTCAAAGCTCAACCCTATCAGTTGCTGCCACAAATGGTTGCCCTTAATGATTATATCTTTATTGGTCTTAATAATGAAGACAAAAAATCATTGGTAGTGCGGCTAGATGCTCCTACTTCCCTATTACCACAGCGTCCAATAGCTAACTCTTTAAGCAAATCTTTTGGACGGCTTGGTGCTATAGGCACAGACGGTGAACATCTTTTGATTGCGGCAGAGGGTTCGCTGATTTTGCTTGAACGCAATTTAGAAATCCTTGACCGCGTTCAACTCGTTACTCATAATTGGTTTGGTTCAGAAAATAAAAATGCTCATGATATTCTTGTCCATGAAAATGTAGTTTATTTGCTTGAGAATATTGTATCGACTACCTTTATCTTTAAAGTTACTATAGATACTGATAAAAAACTTCACATTACCAGAAGTTGGGAAATTCAAGATATTTATCCTCATTTAGACAGACAGTGGCTCAACCCCGAACTAGGGCAATGGGTTGTCATTCAGTCTAGTTTCGCTCAAGGAAATTATCGCCAAAAAGCACATATTTTTCCCATTGAAGGAAGAGAAAGACTAGCATTACAAACTCTCTATCCAGTCAGAAACAGTGTAACATCAAGTAGTGTTGAGAGCTTCAAAATTCTCAATGCCACTAAAATATCACCGACTTGGGCAATTATTAGTCAAGCAGCACAGTCCTATTTAGTGAAAATCAACAGTAATAATTATAGAATTCAATTTGATGAAAAGCTGCTGCTGAAAATAGCTATTCGAGGTGAGGCTAGAAATTGGCAACTGCTGAAGCAGAATAATTACATATTTATCTTAAACTCTACTCAGGAGCGATCGCCTGGTTTTTTAAGTTGGATGAGAGAGCAAGTCAGCAACACTTTAGTTATTGTTGATGTTCACCAAAATCCGCAAGTTATTTTACAGCAAAACTTGCCATCTGACAATACACCAATTCTAAGTTGTTTGCCGTATTAAATAAGTATTTTAGGGAGGCGAAACGTCTAATATCAATTACAAAAATGATTGCTACAAATGTATACCTTGTAGGGGCGCCGTTCGCCCCTACACCATGTGTTGCATTATTTAATGAAACTGGTATAACCCACATTCCGCAGGCACCATAGACAGGATTGAAAATATCGATTGAGGCAATATAGGAATCATATTTGATTTTTGAAATATACGTAGGGGAGCCACCCTCGTGCGCGGGTTCCCTACACTACTTAAAATTTTTCATGAATGATTTAGGATTCCTATATGATAGTTAGATAGAGAATCAACCGGAATTTTTTCGCGCCCTAACCAGAATTTTTAGGTAGGCTGAGATTGAGTTAGCACTTGTGCGATCGCCCTTTTATTCCTATTTCTTCAACTGCTGCACAAACGCAGTATGTTCCGGTGACTTCAACCCCGCTTGCACCACCTCTAACACTCGCACCATCTGATTGTTTAACAGTGCCTCCACCGCCAACCACAAACCCGGAAACACCTGAGAGCGAATAATTCCATCTGCACCGGGAGATAGCAATCGATAGTCGCCATCGGTTAGGCAAAACCATTCAATTTGATTCTCGTAGGATTGCCAGATTACGTACTCCAACACCCCATTACGGCGATAAACTTGCTTTTTACTGCCTGTATCAATCGCCACACTACTTGCAGCAATTTCAACAATCAATTCGGGAGATCCTTCAATGTAACCATCGCTGCTTAAACGGGTTTGTCCGCCCGCGTCCGGTTCAATAAACAGCACTACATCTGGCTGGGGTTCATTGTCTAGATCTAGTCTGACCGTCGGGGCATCACTCAAGTCAACACCGTCCGTCAGTGCTTGGTAGACTCCTAACCAAGTGATGATTCGACTGTGGGGTTTGCCATGCTGCTCATGTCTTAAAGGAGATGCCACGTAAACGATTCCTTCAATCAGTTCTGCTTTCTTGATATGGGGTGCAGCCGCATAACGCCGCTCAAATTCAGGGCGAGTTAGGCGATCGCCACTTTCAAGCGGGGGCAGATGTCTCTGGGACGAATTGGATTGTGTTTCGGGTGAGTACTCTCTAACCATTTGCCAATCCTTGGAGTTGCCGGATACTTCTGACTTTAGCAAACCACAGTTATCAGTTGCCAATACATCTTTTTTTTATGAACCGCCAAGAAGCCAAGATGAGCAACGGATAGGAACGGATGTAACGGATTATGACATCGGTGGAACGACGACCATAGCGCATCCGCTATATCCGCTACAACATCCGTTGCTCAAGAACGCCAAGAAAAGTAAGAGAGTATTTCACGAATTAACTCGACTTACCTGTAACCGTGAATGCTGCCCAATAATAAGGGTGATTGTAAAGCTTTTCATCTGCTGGCATTTTACTAATTCTATACAGTTCTGTTGCTAAATGCGCCCTAATTCTTAATCCTTCTTGCGGCAGTTGATTCAGCAAATCTTCATACCATTTTTTCAGTTCACTAACAGTCACTTCCTTCAGCCATTCCGTTGCTGTTGACAAAGCAGTAGCTGGCGATTTATTTTGCTGAATTTGTCGGTAAAATTCTATCATCACCAAGGCACTGGCAGCAGATTCTACAGTCCATAGGGTACTTACTACATGAGAAACTCCCTGAAATATCAAACCACTGACTAAACCCACATACTCAGTGGTGATAGGTTGGTTAAGATTTATGGCGGTTTCGCAAGCTGAGAGGGTAATAAGGTGATAATTGGCGATTTGATGAATGCAAATTTCTTCTAGAGTTAGTTTATCCTCACCTGCTAATACTAATTCTGATTGAGGAGGATTACTAAAATTATTGATTCCATATCCGGTAAAATGAAATATATTGTAATTATTATTATATAAATAATTTTCTACCTGCTTTTTAGTAGCTTTTGCTCCTTGAATACGTTTGACACTATCGAACATCAAGCTAATAGCTTCAGTTTCAAGTTTGGCAAATTTTAGTGGGGGATAACCTGTGCTGTTGGGATATTCGACACTAAGTAATGCCTGGTTGTGGTGCCATAAGGGTTCGGATTGTAAAGATAACCCTAGTTGGACGCTAGGTAAATAGGTAATTGTAAAATTAGACTCCACACTTTGTCCCTCTGGGTAATAGCCATGATTGTGAATTCTCTCTTCGTGTAAGGGCGGATGCAAAAGGGCGTGTAGAGGAAATCTGTGTAAGTCACTATGGGGAATTAAAATCAAATGAGTGATATCTTCGAGTTCATGTACGATCGCGCCAATGTTGAGGATATTCTTCAGCTTGAATAGCCTCTGTTCCATATCTGCTTGCCAGGAATGCTTGCTTTTGTTTTGTCTGTCTTGAGAACTACGATATTCCTGATCTTGTTGATTCCAATCTTCCAGCCAATCTTCAAATTCCACTCTTCGTCCTACCGCTTCGGGTAGGGGCATGTCATCAATGGCTGCTACATTCAGTACAGGTGTAAAGACGGGGATAGGTTCTGGGGAATTGTATTTGAGGATGAAAATGCGTAAGGTACAAGGACTGATATGCCAATAAATAATCGCAGTTGTGGGATTAAGTAGTTTTTGAATTGAGGCATAGTCAGGTGAGACAATCTCATCACTCCAACCAAAAAGCAGCCAGGATAAACAAGTATTTTTGCTATGTTCGGCAATTTCTAAGGCTTGCGCTAACTCACCTAACTGCACGGCTATATCAACTGCTAATTGCCCAAAACCTGCAAATTTCAATGCGATCGCTTTTTTGCTGTCATCGTTGCAATTGGGTTCACTCAGCAACCATAGTAATAAATCTTCGGCGCATTGCTGAAATTCTTGTGCTAAGTCGGTTTCTCCCAAACCCAACAAAGCTTTGATCAGGTTTTGCAAAACCTCTAGGTGCAACTGGGGACTCGTTTCTTGCGTGAGGGTTGTGAGTGCCTGATAGTACTCACCTACAGCTAAGTCCCAATGATTGCGGGGTGTAGGATGTCTTTTTCCTCGGTCGTAGTAAGCATTGCCAAGTAAGAGATGCAACCTACCCCACCCTTCTGGGTGAGTGTGAGGGTCAACATATTTCAACCCTTCTTCAAAGCTTGCTAATTTCCCCTCATAACCGCGCTGGTTCAAAGCTGGATTTGTTGCAGCTATATGACTATAAAAACTCAAATGCGAGTCACAATTAACTGCATTTTCTGCTGCACTTCCTCGACCAATCCAAGCTTCCCAGTAGTCAAGTTGGATTTGCAAAGCATTGTCATAAGAGGCGATCGCGGCTTCAAATCTTCCTAAATAAAATAGCGTCACACCTCGGTTGTACCAAGCTAAGTGGAAGTCAGGATTGATTTCCAGGGCTTTGTCGTAGGAGGTGATCGCATCAACACGGCGTCCTAGGTTTTCTAATCCTACAGCTTGGTTGAACCAGCCTAAGTAAAAATCAGGTCTAACCTCAACAGCTTTCTCCCACGATAAGATCGCATCATGCCAACGCCCTAAAGAAGCTAGCACCACACCCCGATCTATCAAGACTTCGTGAAGATCGGGGTTGATTTGGATAGCGTGGTCGTAAGATGCGATAGCCGACTCGACACGTCCTAATTTATCCTGTACACTCCCCAAAGCGTACCAACCTTCGTGGTACTCTGGGTTAATTTCTAGGGCTTGCTCAAAGGAGGAGAGGGCATCTTCTAATTGCCCTAAATTAGACAGTTCCACACCCCGATTGTACCAAGCTAAGTGGAAGTCAGGTTGGATTTCTATGGCTCTGTCGTAGGAGGCGATCGCATCATAAGTTCGTCCGCTCACAGCCAGCGCTATGCCTCGGTAATACCAATTTTCCTGGTCTTCTGGTGCAACCAGCAGTGCTTGGTCGTAACTAAAAATTGCATCCTCTGGACACCCTAGCTTCAGCAGTACCAAACCCTGACTAGACCAAGCTTGGTGGTAGTCGTGCTTGATTTCTATTGCTTTGTCGAAGGAGGCGATCGCATCTTCAAAGTTTCCTAATTCACCTTGGGCTGTGCCGCGATTATACCAACCTTTGTAGAAGTTGGGTTTAATCTCAATTGCTTTGTCGTAAGATGCGATCGCCTTGGCAAAATCTCCCAAGTAAAACAGTGTCAAGCCCCGGTTAAACCAATATTCGTATGAGTGGGGGTTAATTTCTATGGCTTTGTCGTAAGATGTGATTGCTCCAGATAATTCGCTCCTCTTAACTTGCTGAAGACCTTGGTAAAACCATGTTTGTGACCGTTCTAGATGAGTTTGCGAACTCGAGATCGTTTCCATTCCCAGTCCATTCGCAAGTTGCTGGGCTAAATCGCTACTCTGTTCCAACCTCACAAACAACTCATCCAAAGTGACAGCTACGTCTGGCTGTAAAGCAAAATCATCCGATTGAGTTAAATATGGTGTTTCCTGGGTTTGTTCTACCCACGCTTGATCTCCCTGTGATGGGAATGTCATCATAGGTACAGGCGAGGTAGTTTCGGTATCTAAATTATACGTCAACCCTTGTTCTAGAGGGCTTAAAAGCGATGCATCAACTGCGCTTTCTACAAGAGAGTCATTCTCATGATGCAGTTCGCCTAAGTTTCGTGTTAACAGACTGGTGCCAATATCATAGGCAAGTTCTCCAATTTTCCCAATCCCAAGTTCACCAAGCTGCACCATCCGGGTTGCTAACTCATTATTTGGCGCGGGTGACATTAGCAATCTTTCACCAAAGTCAAGTAGCCAATCGATCCAGCGCTGAGTACTGATCCGATTTTCCATGCGTTCCAGATACTTCAGTACCCACTGTTGCCCTCGTGCTTGATGCACACCTTCCAGCAGTTGCGTAAACAAAAATTCCAGATCCGAGTTTGTCAGTTCTGGTGCTTGTGCTACCTTCTTTATTCTAGGGTTTAGAGAAGGAGTCTGCTTTCTACCAAAAAAGAACCTCAAAAACTTTTTGAGGCAATCCACTAGCCACTTGAGCATCTCCGGCACTCTTGGATGTTGTTTATCATAGATTTTAGGATTTTAGCGATCTCTGTGTTAAAAAGTCATGAATTACGTAAAAAATCACTAGATTCACAGAGGTAATCTGAGTTTTTTTCTGTTGTAGCTTAAAAAAAGATACACAGACACAACAGAATACCACATGCAGCTATAGAGTTGCTCGGCGATGCTGCAATACGGTTCAAGTAGGGTTACAGGAAATTTTACACCTGTAGAGACATTGCATCCAACGTCTTCACATAGGTTGATGGTAAGTAAACAACTACTGAACCGTATTGGGCTATACTGCTGTTTTCTCATAAATATGCCTCAATCTTGAGGTTGAGGCAAGAATCGCGCTCTCATCAACCTTCTGACTCCCGAATTACTAGAAAATAGGACGATCGCATTGACAGAAACAGTCTTGTATGCAGTGCGATGAGTCAGGCGGCGGAGCGCAATATTAATTTGGGTAGACCACAAAACCGCCGTAGGGGCGCGGAGACCGCGCCCTTACCACCTGGTCAATTCTACGAGATGAAACGACCGAATTCCGTAATATACATGATGCTCAATTTGTGAGTGTGCGTAATTCAATCGAAAATTACCTATCTTGTAGGGTGTGTTAGGACGCAGCAGTATACCAATTCCAAAAATGATTGCTACAAATGAATACCTTGTAGGGGCAAAGCCTTTGCCTTTGCCCCTAAGACCTGTGTCGCATTATTTAATGAAAATTACTTGATATAAAAACAATTTTTTATTAAAGTTTTTGAAAAGATTCGTGAAGTTATAGAGGCGCTTTGACTACGCCTTTGAAAGTCGGATTCTGGAGCCAAGAATCCCCAAAGCATAACGGTAGGGGAGTGTCAATCAAACCTCATCCGCTTATCGGTGGGGTTTGGTGCTGTTTGCTAATATTTTGGTATATTTATGCAAAGCTAGTCTTTTGCATAGATATATGGCTACTTTTATAGAGACTGCTCTGCATCAAGTCTTTGTTTTTCTGCCCAAGCTTCTATCTGCTTCCTCACCCACCCACCATAAGATTGAGACGGATCTTTCGTTTTGTTTACGAACTCAACAACCCACGGCTTGAGAATGACAGTAACGACTGTGTTGTTTTCATTAAACTTTGCCGCGTACTGTCGGTTTTTGTGGGTGTTTCTTTGTCTCCATTCAGGTGTAGGCATTTTTTAAACTAATCCTTGATTAATGCTTGACAGTCTTAATTATAAGACTTATTATATAAAATATGCAAGCCAACTACACAGGAGGTGACGAGCATGGCAGAGTCAATCAAAACCTATACAGACCAAATAGACTTTTGGCATTGGGGAGAGCTATTTGCTCTTTCTAATTTGCTAGACTCAGCCCGTCACCACTGCCTTAAGTTAATTTTTGGTGGAAAGAGTAAGCTTGAGTGCAACAAAGCATTGCAAGCTGAATTCAATATTAACAAGCGCTATTGCAACTCTATTTATACTGCGTACTCCTTACGCTCTGGAAGGTAGATTGGGCAGGGAGTACATCCGGATTTACGGCTTAAATTTTAAACACGGCAAGCACGAAATAATTGAATCAATATCACCAAGATGCTATAGAGTCGCCACCAAAAACAATGAGGCAAAATGGGCAGCTGGATACAGCGCTGTAACTCTTTGCTTCTACTGGAAAAATAATTGTTGGTACGTTGCGGCAACCACAGACGTTAACTTGCCTGACATTACATCTGAGTACCTTTCTGGTTATGTTGGCGTTGACTTAAATGCTGATTCTGTTGGTTGGGCAGTATGCGATGCACAAGGTAATTTGTTGGAGTTTGGTGATTACAAGCTTGACCTTCACTCGAAAACTTCCAACCAAAGAGAGGCGATTCTTGGTGATGCCGCCACCTTTATTGTACTGAAAGCCAAGCAGTATAATTTTCCCTTAGCTTCAGAGAAGTTAGACTTTTCTAACAAGAAGAAACAGCTACGAGAAAAGGGCAAGAAATATGCTCGAATGCTTTCAACATTTGCTTATTCTCAGTGGAATGAAGCGCTCTTATATGCTTGCCAGAAGCATGGTATCTACCATAAGAAGGTAGAGCCAGCCTATAGCAGCCTGATCGGCATGACGAAATTCATGTCCATGTACGGGATGAATTCATCATCCTCTGCGGCGTTCGTAATAGCGCGTCGTGGTAGAAGATTTTCTGAACGTTTACCTAAAAAACATCACTTACTTCCGAACGTGTCCGCCTACGCCGAGAATACTAAGGTACGCTGCTGGTGATATTGGAGTAAGGTGAGCAAGAGTGTCAATGGCACTCCCAGACACAAATATTTTACTGCCCGTCTTAACAGGATGCACTCATGTTACGTCTTTCCGTCAGCTTGCCTGCTCCGTAGGTGAGTCTAGACGGCTTGACAATCCAATTCAATTGGAGCTTTTTGAGGTTGGTGCGATTCCAACGGGAAATGATACGGCAGCCGTTGCCGTGTCTAGATCTAGGAAGCCTCGTAAGCGCAGATTATCTACGTCTACCCAGCTTTGCATAGATTTAAACTAACGGTTCTCTTGAATCCTGACTTCCGGCTTCTGGCTCCTGATCAGCAGCAGAGAATTGATTTAGCAATGCCTGAATAATTATTTGTGGATCATTTGTCTCAATTCCCAGTTGTTGAGCAACTTGCAGGCGTAAGTTTTCATCGTGTTGCAACATCACGGATAACTGCTCTACGGTGACGGTTTGTAATTCTCCTTCAGGAGGGTTTTCTACATTTCCTGCTTCCACATATTCGTGAGAGGTTTGTGCGGTCGGAAAAGTTGCTGGTTCAGCATCTGGTCCTTCATACTCCCATATTGGCTCGCCACCTTTACGTGTCAATAGCTGCATCCCAATATTATAGGCAACGTCTCCAACTTCCCCAACACCCAACTCACCGAGATTCACCATTCGGGAAGCGACCTCATTATTGGGTGTAGATGCTGCTAGCAATCTTTCACCAAACTGGTGCAACCACTCCACCCAGCGTTCAGTAGAAACGCGGTGTTCAATATTATGCAGCCACTTCTGTGCCCAGGCTTGTCCTCGTGCCTGATGCACTCCTTCCAAAAGTTCCATAAACAGAAATTCCAAATCTGTATCATTCAGAGGTGGAGGCACTTCTTTTTGAACATACGCCTTAGCTTTTGCAGGAGTCGGTTTACCGCCAAACAAGCGTTGAAAAAATTTTTTGAGCCACTGAATGAGCCGTTGGAGCATTTACCGCACCATTCGAGAGTTTGTTACCTTAAGATTGTAGCTATGTCTTACGCAGGTCTGCACACCAGTCGTAGCGCTATTAAATTGAATAAAATTCTTTGCCAACTAAGGATAACACCCACAAGCCATGCTCCTACGGTTAAAATGGTTAAATCCCCTTTCCTCGACTGGGTGGGACTCATGAACGCTGCTAGGCATTGAAATCTTAAATCCATGTCTTACGAACCCCTGCACCACAAGTACCGCCCAAAGAGTTTTGCTGAACTGGTGGGGCAAGAGGCGATCGCTACTACCCTCACCAACGCTATCCGCGCTGCCAAAATTGCCCCTGCTTATTTGTTTACTGGTCCGAGAGGAACGGGGAAAACTTCTAGCGCCCGCATTCTCGCAAAATCGCTCAATTGTCTCAAAAGTAACAAACCTACCCCTGAACCCTGTGGCGTCTGTGCTGTCTGTCAAGGAATCACTAAGGGCTACTCTTTAGATGTCACAGAAATCGACGCCGCCAGCAACACTGGTGTCGAAAATGTCAGAGATATTATCGAAAAGGCACAGTTTGCCCCTGTACAGTGTCGCTACAAGGTTTATGTCATTGATGAATGTCATATGCTCAGTACGCAGGCATTTAATGCGTTGCTAAAAACACTAGAAGAGCCGCCAAAACACGTAGTCTTTGTCCTAGCCACAACTGACGCGCAACGGGTATTGCCAACAATTATCTCCCGGTGTCAAAGGTTCGACTTCCGGAGAATCGCGTTACAGGCAATGGTGAAGCATTTAAGTACGATCGCCTCTAAAGAAAACATCAATATTACGGAGGAAGCCGTAACCTTAGTAGCCCAAATTGCTCAGGGAGGATTGCGGGATGCGGAAAGTCTCTTAGACCAGTTAAGTTTATTGTCAGAGGAAGTGACGCCAGACCGAATCTGGGATTTAGTCGGGTCGGTAAGCGAACGGGACTTGCTCTTACTCTTGCAGGCGATCGCCTCTGACAAACCCGAAGCTGTTCTTTCCTGCACACGCACAATTCTAGATCGTGGTCGGGAACCTCTAACTATTCTCCAGAATCTCGCCGCCTTCTACCGCGATCTACTCATTGCCCTCACTGCACCAAGCCGCAACGATTTGGTTGCTTGTACTCACAATACCTGGAAAGAACTCGTTGATTTCGCCCAACACTTGGAAATGAGTACAATTTTGGTGGGACAACAACAGTTGCGAACCGCTGAAGTGCAACTGAAAAACACCACCCAGCCACGTTTATGGTTAGAGGTAACATTACTAGGATTGTTACCATCAGCAAATATTACTGCAAAGCTTGATAATAGTAAGAGTGCCGTTTGGACGTCTAAGGTGTCGCCGCCTCAAAACACAGGGGAAAACAGGTCAGCAACAAACCGTGAAACACTGAACGGATCGCCAACCCCTAGTACATCCGAAAACAATTCCTCACAGGGACACGAGAATACGGCAAGCAATTCTTCTTTCTCCCCACCTCCCTCATCCCCCTCATCCCCCT
>CAZZYE010000140.1:0-11752 GCA_964658145.1 uncultured Stigonema sp. | reverse complement strand
TGCTAATTGTGAGTCCAGTGCTGAAGGAGGGAAACCCTCCGCAGGCAACTGGCGATAGCGCAGCGTTAGCGAGGCACGAGCGTCACCCGAAGGGTCAATTGTTACCATTACCCATTACCAGCCCTAACCATAAAAAGAGCGCAACTTACGTTATTACTCGCCAATGCACAAGAACTGAATTGGCTCCAGAGAGCAAGTACTTTGCAGCCTCCAATATAGTGTGTATATCATGACATCAATCCATGTTGCCTGAGTATAAAAATATATTTTTTTATACATGCATGACATGGTATCGACGAGCAGCACGCAACGTGAACAGAATACCATTGACGGCTTTGCCGCGAATCCGTTGGGGACAAAGTTGAGCCGTGGTGGGCGATCGCACGGGGGTGCACCCCACCAAACTTTTCGGCGTTGCTGAAGCTTTGGAAGTCTCAAAGGCATAGCTTCATAATTGCATATAATCCTTTCACTTTATTTGTGATTACGTAGATTTACTGAAGTCTCTCAACAACTACCAAGGTTAATATTGACCATGAAATTACTGCTTTCGAGTCCGGTTGAACATTCGGCAATTGCTTGACGAAGCGCTTAGCTTGGTCAAGCGATCTCCGCTCTTCCTGGGATTGCTACTTTCCCTTGTAGACTCCTTCATGGTCTACAGTTTACGAAGTTGCGATCGCGGTTTTGATAAGTAATTAAACGGACTTGATATTAGCCCTACAGCTAGGCAAATCCTGAATTCCTCTTCTAGTTGAAACCTACTGGCTTCAAGCTTTTATCCAAACAAGTGCCTGAATTATTACCAAGTCTGAATACATGATGGATAATTCTTCTTTAAAAACCTCATCTCACAACGGAAACGGAAATAGTAACAACGGGAATAGGATCTATCTAACTCCATCGCTTGAACCTCAATTTTTGCCAAGGCTTGAAGGGCAAGAGGATGATTGGAATGTGCGTCAAGTATTAGGTATTGCCAAGCGGCGATCATTAGTCATTGCAGGGGTAATGGTTGCCGTTATGACTGCTGTCGTGGGTATAACGCTAAACCAAAAACCATTATATGAAGCCAAATTCCGGATTTTGGCGGAACCTGTCAATAGCGATGACAGCAGGTTGCCGAAACTCACGAATACCGTAGAAGGCAACTTTAACAAGTCTAGTTTGGATTACGAAAGTCAGATTCAGGTTCTTAAAAGTCCTGAACTGATGGCAAGCATTGTTAAGCGGTTGCAGGTTTCCTATCCAGATATTAACTATAATTCTCTTATAAATTCTCTGAGTATTACTCGCTTAGGTGAGACAAAGATTATAGAAGTTCGTTATCTAAATAACGATCCTGTTAAGATTAAAGTTGTATTAGATGAACTTTCTCAGGCTTATTTAAAATACAGCTTAGAAAATCGGCAAACTAACTTGCGTCAAGGGATTCAATTTGTCGAAAAACAACTGCCGTCTCTACAGCGTCGGGTCGATAACATGCAGAAACAACTGCAAGTATTCCGACAACATTACAATTTTACTGACCCAGAAACGCTATCACATCAAATTGCCGAGGAAGTCAACACATTAGTTGAACAACGATTAGAAATTAATGAGCAGTTGGCAAAAGCTCACTCCAATTTCACCAGCTTACAGGGAAGACAAGGATCGCAAGCAGCATTCAAGGATGCGGGTGTGTATCAGCAGTTAGTTGGGCAACTGCGCCAATTGGAAATTCAGACAGCTTACGAATCAACGCGTTTCCAAGAGGATAGCGTACCCATGCAAAGTTTGCTGGAGAAGCGGCAAAAGCTATTGCTTTTGGTACGCAACGAAGCGCAACGATCTTGGACTATTAAACTTACTGAAGTGGCGAATGAAATTCAGACTCTAGAATCTCAGAGTCAAGTACTAGCCCAATCTGAAAATATACTTCGTCAGAAAGTTGAGCAATTGCCAGTTTTGGCACGGCAATACACTGAAATTCAGCGGAGTTTACAAGTAGCAACTGAGAGTCTAAATCGTTTTCTCACTACCCGCGAAACTCTGCAAATAGAGGGAGCTCAAACTCAAATTCCCTGGCAGTTAATTCAAACGCCGTTTCAGCCTGAAGCCTCTGTATATCCGAATATTTCACGTAGTTTGATTTTGGGATTTGTCGCTAGTACAATCTTAGGAATCAGTAGCGCCTTACTTGTGGAAAAGCTCGACAACACATACCATACAGTCGATATGTTTAAGGAGAAGCTCAAACTACCTCTGTTGGCAACTATTCCATTTGAAAGACAACTGTCAAACATTCAAGACTCCACTGTTACAGGTGCACAAAGAACTCCCACAGCAAATCAAAGTAGTTCTAACTCGGCTGAAATGGTTAATGGTGTGTCTACGCTTGTTAAAAACGACAGCCAGTATGAATCCTCAAAATTTTTGGAGGCTTTACGCGTACTGCATACGAATATTCAACTGCTTAGTTCCGATCAACCAATTCGCTCCATAGTCATTAGTTCTGCTTCGCCTGCAGAAGGCAAGTCTACGATCGCATTCCACCTAGCTCAGACAGCTTCTGCGATGGGACAACGAGTCCTACTGGTGGATGCAGATCTGCGCCGACCTCGGATTCACAGTTTATCAAATTTGAATAACCTGTGGGGATTGAGTAGTATCATTTCTGGAAGTATGCCAGTAGAAACCGCGATCCGGCAAATGCCTTCTATGAGCGAATTATCTGTGATCACTGCAGGACCTATTCCACCCGATCCGACAAAGTTGCTCTCATCCCAAAAAATGAAGCAATTAATCACAGATTTCCATTCCTCCTTTGATTTAGTGATTTATGATGCCCCTCCCTTAGTCGGACTAGCTGATGCTAGCTTGCTGGCTTCTCATACTGATGGTATTGTGCTTGTAGCTAGAATGCACAAAACAGACCGCTCGATGCTGGCGCAAGCTCTAGATAGCCTGAAAATGACCCGCAGTAATATCTTAGGTATGGTTCTTAACTGGCACAAAAGTAACGGACTCAGTTATTACAACTATTACTAGTCAATACGCACTCAAGACCGATATTCATCGCCGCTAAAATTGAAAAATGAGCGGGTTAAAATCGCTAATTCGGAAATGGCATTGGCGCCGACTTGCAAACACAGAGCGATCGCCACCGTCCGATTTTTCGATCGGACGGTGGGTTTGACTCCGGCGTCAGAACAGCTATGGCTTAGGTATCAATATCTCGAGCATAAGGAGGGTTGGCTGATTACAGATGACCCACTAAGGATTAAGGCGGGTGGGGCTGATATGGAAATTGACTTGGGAGCAGAAAAACTGATCGCGGCAGAACGGGGAGAGGAAAAAATCGCGGTTGAAATCAAAAGTTTTATCGGCACATCCAATATTTCTGAATTTCATACTGCAGTGGGACAATTTATTAACTATCGAGTAGCGTTGGAGGAACGGCAGCCTGAACGCATTTTATATTTAGCAGTTCCTATAGGTGTATATCGCAAATTTTTTATGCTTCCATTTGTACAAACCATAATTAGCCGTTTTCAAATTATATTAATCATTTACGATCCAGTCTGCGAGGTAATTTTAGAATGGAAAAACTAGAATGCTATCGTACTTATATCAAACAACTGTTGAGTGAGTATGCAAGTCTTAGCTCATCAGATGATGAAGCTGAAACTGAGCTAGTTTTTGATATTGAGCGCGACCATTATCAAGTTGTTAATACGGGTTGGAAGAATCGACGACCAATGTACGGTTGTGTTTTGCATCTGGATATTAAAGGTGATAAAATTTGGATACACCATGATGGCACGGAGATTGGGATTGCTGATGAGTTGGTAAAGTTGGGAGTCCCAAAGTCAGATATTGTTTTGGCATTTCATGAACCTTTGGTAAGGCAATATACCGGGTTTGCAGTGGGTTAACTATAAATTTACGTCTATAGCATATTCATAACCTTGCCACATCCTCCAAAATCGCATCACACAATTGAGGCAACGCATCTAAACTATACGGTACAATCCCAAACTGGTCGCGTGCACAAAACAGCCGCTGCTGCTAAAATCATCCCAGATAATAAAAACAAAATCGCCCATCAGACGGTCAACACAACCAGTATCCCAAAGCAAATAGGCGTGTAAAATTAACTCCACATCCGGCGCATTCTCAGCAATTTCCCTACCCTGCGATCGCCTTTATGCGGACGCTTTGGGCCATCGCGCTTCCAAGATTAGCAGCGACAGAATTATAGTCCCGGCTATCTACTTGTAGCGTGATAAACTCAAGCTAAATCCAGGCAATAGATTTTCACCAGATAATTCTGTAGGTAGGTTTGGCACTTCTACATCTTCCCCTAGACGATAAATTTCCACTTGCTGCTGTTGAGGATTAATCAACCATCCCAATTGCACCCCTGCATCCAGATATTCCCGTATTTTGTCACGCAGCGAAACCAACTCATCTGTTGCTGACCTTAACTCAACAACAAAATCCGGTGCGATGGGGGGAAACTTACGTCTTTGTTCCGGTGTGAGTGCTTCCCAACGTTCTGTTTGAATCCAAGCAGCATCAGGAGAACGGTTTGCGCCATTAGGCAACTTAAATACAGTGGAGGAACTGAAGGTATAACCAAGACCAGTTTGCCGATTCCAAACTCCTAAATCGATAATTAAGTCGGCTTCTCGATTACCACTCTCACCTCCAACGGGTGGCATAATAATTAATTCTCCCTTTGCCGTTCGTTCAAACTGTAACTCGCGGTTATTTTGACATAACTCATAGAACTGTTCGTCAGTCAAATGAACGGTGTCTAAATTTAATGTCAAAAGAGTCATAACCCTACACTTAGCCGCAATAGTGATAAGTATTATATCATTATCCTGTTAATACTACTCGTGCGTCGTCTGGACAGCACTTCCTATAGATAGCAGCCAGGGGAAGAGGTTTGGCAAGAATTTTTCGCACCTCAAATAAAATGGGACTAATGATTAGTTCCGAAGGGGATTTGGGTCATCGCCGATATTCATCGCCGCAATCGCCGATTAACTGATACAAATCCCCCGACTTACCAGATACAGCATCTATCTGATTCATATCCTCAGCTTCCAATGTGAAATTAAAGACTCTGGCGTTATCTTCTATATGTTCAGATATGCCCAGCCTTGCACCAACAATGACACCCCCCACAGTTGGCTTATCTAAGATATAACGCACTGCCACATTGGAAATGCTAACCCTATGTTTGTCAGCTATTTCTTTCAGGGTAGAAAGTAATTCTTGAAATAACCCCCAACCACCCCAAGAGTCTATCATATTCTTGTATTTTCTTAAGCTTACCGTTTCAAGGTAAGACCCTCGCGGTTCCGATTTACCCAAGTACTTTTCTGATAAAAAACCACCACAAACTGTACCGTAAGTAAAAAGTTTTATGTCGTGCTGTTGACAAAACTGCATCATATTTACTTCAGGACGGCGGTCAACAAGAGAAAATTGTACTTGGTTAGAAACTATTTTGATGCCTGCGTCAGTGATAATTTGTAGGCGTTCAGTATCAAAGTTTGTCAATGCTAAATGCTTGATTTTTCCCTCTGCTTGCAGTTCCGCCATATACTTAAGGGCATCCAGGTAGTTTTTATCCTGGTATTCCCACCAGTGAAATTGCATCAAATCTAATGCTCCAACATCCATTCTTTTCAGTGATATATTGATGTTTTCCTCCACTAGTTTTTTCGTCATTTTCCCAGGACGAGGTACCCATTTCGTAAAAGCTTGAATGTTAGATAAAGCCTGTTCACCACGAGTAGCAATTACCTGACGGCGGAACTCACCAATCAAGTCTTCTGCTGGACCATAATGGTCTGCTAAGTCCCAAGTTGTAAAGCCTGCATCCATATACTTGAACATACTCTGAATCGCATCGGTTGGGTGAATGCGTCCGTGGGCACCAGAGACTTGCCACATTCCATTTAAAACACGACAAATGTTTAAATCGGAGGTAAATTGTAGACGACTTAACGTAGGTAAATTCATTTTAGATTTTAGATTTTGGATTTTTAACTGCGAGCGCACAAAATAATTTAAAAAATATTAATCTTCGTCACTTTCTGCAAAATTTACTTGCTCGTAAAGGTCGGTCGATGCAATTTTAAAATCAACTGTTTCAAATGATAAAGTTGCAGATTCACCTTCAAATTCATCAAAAATCCATTTACCATCAGCAGTTTTTACATAATGCATCACATGATATTGATATTGGTCGATTAAAATATATTCCTGAAATTCCGGGATAGAACGATAATATAAAAACTTGTTGCCCTGGTCATAATTTTGAGTAGATTTAGATAAAACTTCCGTAATTAGTAAGGGATTCGTTACGGTAGTCGTATTTGTTCCCGTATAAACAGGTTGTCCTTGAATTACCATCACATCTGGATATGTATGCTGCCGATACTTCGGTATCCATAGACGCACATCACCGATATAAACCCGATAATTTTGCCCTTTTAGGGAAAATTTTAGGTTTGCATACAAGTTACCAGCAATTTGGTTATGATTTGTAGTGCCACCCGTCATCGGAACGATTTCTCCATCGCGGTATTCGCTTTTATATTCTGCCTTTGCTTCCAGTGCTAAATATTCTTCTGGTGTGTAATGGCGTTTTTGTGTTTCTAACTGCATAAACATAGTACCTATTCTTGTGCTGCTAATATTTTTTGGGCAGAAACGCGATCGTGTTCAATCTTAAGTTAATTCATGCAGAGTGCGGAATGCAAATAAATAATTCCGCAATGCTAATTTAAATCTGAAAATTCACTGCTGAACGCACTTCGCTATCCTTCAACTTCACCCTGTAACAAGGTTGGAATCGCTATCCTAACGCACACTACAACTTTTATGACTGCCAGCCTTTTTCGGCTTGCTCTAAAACGTAAGCGGCGACATCTTGTATTTCTTGGTCAGTGAGGCGGTCCTTGTAGGCTGACATATTGTTTTTGCCGTTTGTTACGATAGAGGAAATTGCCTCGATTGAATCCATATCATATTTTTTTAGCGCTTTTATTTTCAAATTCTTACCGCGCCTAATGATGTTGCTACCGTTAATATGACAACCAGCACATTGAACGCTAAATATTTTTGCACCTGTTGCTGTATCTGCGGCTAATGCTGTAGGCACGAAGTTAAGACTTAAGACAATTAATGTCAGTAAAATAATTGTGAATAGCTGTCTCAATTTGATATACATTTTAACATCTCAAAAGGTTATATTTTTGGGTTAACAAATCCTGCTTTGCGCAAAACTATTATCCAATATGGAACGCCATATTTACAAGCCACATTTTGAAATATCCTTTGCTGTATAGAATTTTATACCCCATCTTTATGATTATCATCCAAATAGTGTCTGCAAAATCACGACTTCGATGATTCGTAAGCGTTTATTGTTGGCGATGCCTTACCTCACATCTTGCACCTGGCGACTGTAAGTCGCGGCTACACAGACAAAACCCCTTCGGGTGACGCTCGTTCCTCGCTACCGCTTCGCTAACGCCAGATCCTGCAGGAGGGAAACCCTCATATGCGGGCTGGACTCACCGCCTAGCCTTCTCCCAAGGGGAGACGCTTCGCGAACGGCTTCTGCTTTGCAGTACGCGGGTTTCAAACCCTTGATTTTCTGTGAGTCCTTGTTATGCGGACTTGGTTTGTATAGCCGCGAATTCTATTCGCCAGGGGTTGGTGCAAGATCTGAGTATAGCCAAGCCAGCGCGCATTATGAGTGTTTCCCTCCGTAGGCGACTGGCGCGCGAATTCTATTCGTTAGGGTTTGGTGCAAGATCTGAGGATTTCCAAATTTTGTTCTCCACTGTAACCAGACCCAAAAGTTGTCAGGGTCTGGAAGCATAAGCTAGCAGGAAGAGTGTAATTTAATTTTTAATTTTTTACCCCCACAATCGCCGACCTGATGGTCCATTTAATCGCTCGTGAGCATCTTGCAACAAAGCTGGAATGTCCAAATTTTCAGGACACCGAGGTAGACAATCACCACATTCTGTACATCGGTTAGCTTTCATCCCAGGAAACCAGTGACCAGCGTTTTCAAACATTCGGTAGCGATATTGACCAAAGTCAGTCATGTCATAGGCTACAGCCAGATTACGTAGTCGCAGCACTTCTGGTATATTGATGTTCTCTGGGCAGGGTAAACAAGCATAACATTGGCTACATTTATCCACTCCCAAGGCGGTTGTTTGGTAATTCTCTAAACGCTGGAAAATAGTAATTTCCTCTGGGGTTAGCTCTTTGTCGCGGTCAGCAACCCTTAAAGGTTCTGTTAATTCATCTGGATTCGCAGGTCCCACACTCAGGGTTGTAATTCTAGGGTCACTAAGTAAAAAGCGGTAGTTTAACTCTAGGGGCGAAAAAGGAAGACAAAGGTTTTTCAGCGCTTGGGGTGGGGTGTATAGGCGTCCTCCCTTATCTGCCGGTGAAATGATGAAAACGCCCATGTCTTTTTCTTTAGCTCGCTGAATTGCTGCGGCATGGCGTTGGAAAAAATAGTAATAATGCAGATTGACAAATTCAAAAAAGTCTGTATCTATCGCCGCCAGAATGACTTCCAATGAACCGTGGGTGGAAAAACCAACGTGTCGCACCCGACCATCGGCAACAGCTTCCTGCACTGCTAGCATACAGCCATTTTTGGCTTGCACCCAATCTAGGTGAACAGAGGTGTTCAAGCCATGAATCCCTAGACAATCGAGATAATCCAGCTGCAATCGTTCTAGGGATTCATCAATACACCGACGCATAGTATCAGCATCTGCAGTGGGAGGGATTTTGGTGGTGATGTGAAGCTGCGGTCGGGGTACAGGTAACCCAAAGGCGATCGCTTCACCAAGATACTCCTCACTTTTGCCATAACCAGAGGCAGTTTCTACATGATTAATCCCAAGCGCTATGGCTTGTTGAAGCGTTTGCCATGCATTTTCAACATTCGCCAAGTAGCGCATTGTTCCCAAGGAAAACACAGATAAGCGGAGATTCGTTTTCCCAAAGCGTCGGTACTGCATCTTCTAAGGAGTTAGGAGTTAGGAGTTAGGAGTTGAAGGAAGTAACTCATCACTCATCACTTATAACTCATAACTTTGTTTAGCTGTCGCTACTGCCAAAGCGCTTGATCAAATCCTCTGGTCGGAGATCAGAGATAAATTCACGGAAGGCTTGCTGTTCAGCTTCATCAGCATCCCGATCTACGGGGATAGAGGCATCAGCTATAACTTCTTCCATTACCCAAATGGGGGCATTTGTACGGAGAGCAACAGCGATCGCATCGCTGGGACGAGCGTCAATTTCTTTTTTGACATCCCCAAGCTTGACAATCAAAGCTGCATAAAATGTGTCCTTTTGTAGCGAATGAATAATAACGCGCTCCAGAGTCATGTTCCATGCCTCTAGAATATTCATTATCAGGTCGTGGGTTAAGGGTCTGGGAGGTTTCTGATTCTCCAGTGCACCCATAATTGCCCGAGCCTGTTCCTGACCGATATAAATTGGCAAAGCACGGCGATCTGAAGCATCTTTCAACAGTACAATTGGGCTGCGGGTTATAGCATCTAATGCTATGCCAGCGACTTTCATTTCAATCATTGGCTAAGCCTCTACAACTTTGATCGCGACGGAGGAGTATGTAACAAATCATACCCTTGTTTTGGTAAGACTGGGACAAGGATAAACATGAGTCTCTATTCTATATAATTGCTTCTATTAAACTCCCAAATGAATGTGAACACCAGAAAAAGTTAATTTGGTTTGCTTCGATAATAATCTACATATTCAAGTATGCCCTGTGACAGATGCATTTGTGTTAATATTTTTATTGGTTAAATGTAAAAACTTATACTCGATTTAAATATATTATTGTCAAAATTACTAATTCATTTTCGTCAAAATTAGGCAATAAATAGAGTTAGTTGTGTTAAAAAGCCGTGTTTACAGGATTAATCCAAGCGTTAGGAACCACAAGACCCCTAGGAGGGGATTATTGGCAAGTTACGTGTGTAACCGAGTCGTCTGATGTGATCATGCGGGATCTTGCCATTGGTGATAGTGTTGCAGTAGATGGTGTCTGCCTGACCGTAGAATCCGTATTAAAAGATGGATTTATTGCCACTGCTTCACCTGAAACGCTACGCCGCACCACTCTGGGACAAGAGCAAACAGGACAGAGGTATGTGAACCTAGAAGCGTCGTTACGTGTAGGCAGCAAAGTGGGCGGTCATTTTGTGATGGGACATGTGGATGGCATAGGGAAAATGCTTTCTGTGGAGCAAACCGCAACGTCTTGGGAAATAACGTTTACTGCTACCGGGGCGATCGCTCGTTACATTGTCCCTAAAGGCAGCATTGCTGTAAATGGCATCAGCCTCACAGTAGCTGAATATCAGCCAGAAACAATGCAGTTTAAAGTAGCCGTCATTCCCCTCACCTATGCCGAAACAAATCTCCGCTATTTAAGTTCTGGGAGTTGGGTGAATTTAGAAGGGGACATTCTAGGCAAGTACGTAGAAAAATTCCTTTGCAGTAACAAAGAACTGACAACAGATGCGGAGGCAAGTGGATATCAAATCACACCTACTTTTTTGTCTGAACACGGCTACTGATCGGGAGTCAGGAGCCAGAATTCAGAAGCCTCCTGACAAAAAAATTAGTACAACCCCCTTCACAATAACCTGCGAGGATGTCAATTTGACCGAGCTTGAACGCTATCTGTTTGATTTGCAAGGGTTCTTGGTGCTTGAGGATGCCTTGACTCCAGCACAGATAGCAGCCATCAATCAGCTTCTGGACCAATATGTTGCCGATGTCGATCAGCCTCTTAAACAGTGGATTCGCTCTGATGGCTTGCTGGGGTGGAGTACTGAATTTCGCGATCTGATCGACAATCCCCGAATCACCCCTTATCTGCTGGCTCTACTTGGACCCAGATTTCGTCTAGACCACGACTACGTTCACATCATTCGTCAAGGACCTGGACCAATCGGCAGTCTCCTACACGGCGGCGGTACTCCCTATGACCCTTGCCAGTACTACCTTTATAAGGAAGGAAGGATGTACAATGGCTTGGTTGCAGTCGCTTATAATCTCACAGATGTGCCAGATGGCGTTGGCGGGTTTGGCTGCATTCCTGGTAGCCATAAGAGCAACCTGCCATTACCACAGGAGTGGCAAGATTTGGAACATCCTCATCCTTGTGTACAAGCGCTTTCTCTAAAAGCGGGAACGGCAATACTCTTCACCGAAGCCCTTGCCCACGGTACTTTGCCTTGGAAAGGACAACACGAACGCCGCACTCTATTCTATAAATATTCTCCTTACGCTAGTGCCTGGGCACGATACTATTACAACCCTGATGATTATCCTGAGTTGACAGCGGATCAACGGCAAATCTTAAAGACACCTGGCTTTTATCCTTAGTACACATCACCGCAAAAAGGGGTCGGAAATAAAAATTGCGATCGCACGCTTACACTGCTCATTCCAACAGTGAATTCCGTATGTGCTTTGTAGATCGCTTACATCGTTGATAATAGGACTTACGCACTATACGCTCTTGAGCATCATGTGTATAACGGAATTCGGTCGTTTCATCTCGTAGAATTGACCACGTGGTAAGGGCGCGGAAACCGCGCCCCTACGGTTTGCAATACAGTTCAGTTAGAAGCGTCACTCCCTGAAGATCCCCCCAACCCCCCTTAAAAAGGGG
>CAZZYE010000139.1:0-11815 GCA_964658145.1 uncultured Stigonema sp. | reverse complement strand
GAGCCTCTTAACCCCCCCAACGTCTGTTTCAAATTTTCATTACTTTGCACTGTAGGAGCAGGGTTAGGTTTGCTTTGTGTATTTTTTGGTTCAGTAACTTCCGGTTGAGGTTTTGGGATTGGCTTTTCTACAGGCGCTGTGACAATCCTTTGCGGCTTCACGAACAGCTTTCGGGGCGCGACCACAGTATTGTTAAGCCGCAATAGTTGAGACTTCACCTCTGGCTTAGGCGGCACAGGCACTACAGGTTTAGGTACCACTGGTTTTGGTGGCACAGGGACTACAGGCTCTTGCTTCACCTCTAGCTTTGGTGGCACAGGGACTATAGGCTGAGGCACCACTACTTTGGGTTTTTCAACTGATTGAGTTTTGATTGGAGCTACAACCTGCTTCGGCACTGGTGGAGGCTGCTCCACACGAGGCTTTAGTATCTCTTTAGGCTTTTCTATGGGCTTTGTTTTTTCTGGAGATGGTGCGTCTTCAATAATCGTGAATTCTATAGGTTCATCTTTGATTTGGGGCGCGATCGCCCCAAAATTGCCTATACCGGAAGCCAGTACAGCAATATGCAGCGCTAATGAACCAACTAGACTGAATGCGAGAAAAGTCCTAAGAGCCTTTGTTTCTTTCTCTCGCTGCTCTACAGCTACACCAGAAAAGCTCATAGTTTATTGCCACCAATTATCAGTAACTTCTGAAGATTAAAACATTTAGAAGCAAATGTCAATTAAATAATAAAGATTATCAATTACCCATGACAAAAGAAAATAAAGACAACCAAAAAATAACGACGCTCTCGAAGCCATTCACCAATTTGTAGACTTCAAACCGTTGATGCCTATCCCGTTGCCAGTATTCTGGGTTGTAAATCACGTAGTACAACACACCGAGTTTCGCGTAAATTGACAACTTCTCGTCGTATTCACCTCCAGGTGTGTGGGATACCATCTCCAAAGTGAGTAGGGGAACTACCTCATTTTCTTCCCAAACAGCGTAACTTTTGCGCTATTTTCCACCCTTTTTACGTTCCACTCCCAAACTTAAAAAAGCATCTGGCACTACAGGGACTCTAGGATTGACTCCTGTCGTGTGATACACTGCCATGTCTACGCCGAAGAACCAATCCATGGGCCTAGCCCAAATCGAGTTCAGCAAAAACAGTAAAACATTGGGCAAAAAGTTTTGGTCTTCATTATCCACAGGCGTATCATCTGAACAAGCTAGTTCATCAGTGGTTGGTAACGCTTGCTTGAGATCGGGTGAGAGCATAACCGTTGTCTCGATGGCCTTCAGTTCTTTTATTGTATGGGAATTGTGGGCAGACGATAGAACGAACAGAGGAACGTCGAATTTAACTGACAACTGAAATGTCAACAGTTGCAAGTATCGAATCACAATCAGGGCAATAGTTTTATTGCTAGGACTCACACCTTAGCCTGTGGTCATTTTGAAGCCAATAGAAATTTTTTTGAGAAGGATTGCTAATAAATAGGCTTTTATGATAACTTAACTCAAGTGAATAGTTGAGAATAATTTGAATTTAACTATATATTGTTCAACAACATATGAGTCGGAAAAAGTCAACATAGCCTGGTATGTGTGGTTAATGTGCGATGAATTTGAGAAAAATACCCAGTATTGATGTAAATCTCCTGAGGATATTTATTGGTAAAAATTAGCAATTGTTACAAGGTGATGGGAACAAACAACGACGATGAGAACGAACAGAACCCTTTGCAAAAGTCCACAGGGTGGGGGGAGTTTACGTTTTATGGAGAGACACCTCAAACCCCAGACGCAGAAGAAAACAGGAGTTCTAAGTTATGTGTTTCCCAATAAGAGATAGGGAACAAGAGCTGTCCCTCTCCCTCATTTGGCTACGCCAAATATATGGTCAAGGGACGCAACATATTTCCCGCGCCATTCCTCCCCGGATTAAGAAGAAGGCTCATCCTGTCTGGTTTTGTTGAAATTCCATTACTCTCAGCTACAAGTCAATATGAACCCGTGATTCTATGGCAAACGTCGGAGAACGTGTGTGGATTGTCAAACTTAGAGGCTCAGAGGATATGGTGCGTCGCTTCATCGGGATGGGATTAGTCCCAGGATGTGAAGTTTAAATCAAACCTTACTACTGACGGTTCTGTACTTGTTGCCCTATGCGATCGCCCCATTGGTTTAGGAGTGGGTGTAGCACAGAAAATCATGTGTACCAATTTTGAGATTTAATTGCAAAATATTATCATTATTTAATTGATCTTTGAATTTCATAGTTTTGTTGAGGTAAGGAATCAAAAAGTGGCATATTTACGAAGATACAAGCCTAATCGCTGGCAATGGCTATTTGCTCTCTCGCTCTCAGTAATGCTATTTGTTACGATCCCGCCTCTGTGGGCTTTAACCAGCACACCACAACAAGATCTACAGCGCCTGAATGGCTATATTGAACAGGCTTTGACAAAAGCTAATGCCAAAGATTTTCAAGGATCGCAAAGAGCTTACAAGCAGTTTGACAACGAGTGGTTCGATGTTGAAGATGGGGTAAAAAAGACTTCGCGCCAAACCTATCGGGACGTTGAATCTGCCATGAATGAGGTCAAGTTTGCTTTGTTACAAACGCCACCCGATCAGTCTCAAGTGGTGGCAGCACTTTTAAAGCTACAAGCAATAGACCAAAAATTTATTGCGGGTGGTAGCACTCTAAGTGCCGAAACCACCCCAACAAGCACAAGCCAGGTGACAATTGCCAGTCTCATTGAGCGGCTCAACCGTGCCGAAGTTGCCATAGACAAACAGGATAACGCCAAGGCTGCTGATGAAATTAAGGGTTTTCAAACAGACTGGCTGGAGGTGGAAGGCATCGTTAAAACTAAGTCGAAACAGGCTTATGTGGACGTTGAAAACAATATGACAAAAGCTGTCGGGTTCTTGAAAGCTAACCCGGCTGATGTAACTGGTGCGCAGAGCGCGATCGCCTCTCTAAAGCTTGACCTCCAACCCTATAGTGGTAAGTCGTTGCGGTACAATCTCTTCGATGCGGCGGTGATCCTGCTACGAGAGGGCTTGGAAGCGCTGCTAGTCTTGATTGCGCTCATAGCCTTCTTGAACAAGAGTGGCAATGCTGATAAGCAGCGTTGGTTATGGGTAGGTGCCGGAGTAGGTGTACTGGCTTCTCTTCTGACTGCGGTGGTGATTAATGTGTTGTTCTCGAATGTCGGCTTTGGTGCCAATCGGGAACTTTTGGAGGGAATCACAGGCTTAGTTGCCGCCGCCATGCTGTTCTATGTCAGCTACTGGCTGCACAGCAAGTCATCATTGGGGGCTTGGCAGGGCTATATTAACAACCAGATGAACGCAGCATTGGCAACTAATAGTATCTTCTCTCTGGCATTTCTGGCTTTTTTGGCAGTTTTCCGAGAAGGTGCAGAAACGACACTTTTTTACATCGGTATTGCCCCTGCTATCAGCACTACTGACTTATTTGCGGGATTGGCTTTAGGGACGGTTTTACTAGTAATCATCGCTGCCCTGATGTTGGGACTGGGATTAAAGATTCCCCTCAAACCTTTCTTTCTGGTTACGAGTATCTTGATTTACTACCTTGGCTTTAGGTTTATTGGTGCTGGCATTCACTCACTGCAAGTCGCTGGAATTTTATCTGCCACTCCTGCCAAATTTTTACCCGCGTCTGAGGGTTTGGGACTGTACCCAACTTGGGAAACAACTTTGCCTCAGATAGCATTGCTGGTTGGGGCTTTAGCTGTAGTAATTTATACAAAAAAGCAGGCAGAACGTACTTTAGAGAGTGTTCGTGCAGACGCTGTGCGGAAACACTAATTTATCAAGTAGTTTTGACAATGCCAGAAAACACAACAGTTTGTTAGCTTATGTCAAATCAAAATCTGCCTCTAAAAGCAGAGCTTTATCATCGTCGCCAAATCATAAAACTAGGATTAGCGTCCGTGGGGCTAACAGGTGCAGGTCTCGCTTTATCTACCTTTGGGCAGAAGCAGAAAACCAAAGTCAAAGTGCCACCTCTTCCGATAACGGAGGCAACTACAGCTAATAGCTTTAACCCTTTGGTACTGCTGAGGGATTTTGACTACGGTACAGTCAAACAAGAAAATGGACGCAAATACCGGGAATTTAACTTCGAGGCTAGAACCTCAACACTTCAACTCACTAAAGCGGTTGAGTTCGCTTCTTGGAATATTAATGGTCGCGTACCGGGACCGACCATTAGGGCGACTGAAGGCGATCGCATCCGGGTAATTTTCCACAATATTGCAGGTCATTCCCACTCGTTGCATTTTCATGGCATTCACCCAACCGACATGGATGGAGTTGTTCCCATTCGTCATGGCAGCACCAAGGTTTTTGAATTTGACGCCGAGCCGTTTGGGGTACATCTGTACCACTGTCATATTTCTCCCGTGGTTCGTCATATTGGCAAGGGTTTATATGGGATGTTCATTATTGACCCAGTGCAAGGTCGTCCTCCTGCTGATGAAATAGTGCTGGTCATGGGGGGTTATGACGTGAATGAAGACGGGCGAAATGAACTGTATGCCTTCAATGGAATACCAGACTACTACCTGAAGCATCCAATCCCAATTCAGCAAGACCAACTCATTCGGCTGTATCTTCTCAACATGACTGAACTTGAACCAGCTTTGACGTTTCACATCCATGCCAATATGTTTCGAGTTTATCGCACTGGTCGAACCCTAACTCCTAACGAGGAAACAGACGTGATCACGATGGGGATTGCTGAACGTCACATTCTGGAATTCAGCTATCGTACTCCCGGTATGTATATGTTTCATCCTCATCAAGATCAGATAGCGGAGGCTGGCTGTATGGGTAATTTTAATGTTGTCAGCAACACCTGAAACCATTAACAGCGAACGGTGAGTAAAACATTGGCGAAGTCTCTAATTTTTGAAATATTTTTCAGGAAAAATCATGCTCAAAATTCGGACTAAATATTTCATTATTGCCATTATCAGCTTAATGATTTTCGTTGCTTGTGGCAGACCCTCGGATACAAACAGTTCCACCAACCCATGGACAGGTTCTAGCCCTAATATTATCGCTCCTACCACAGAGCAGAGCGATCGCAGCCAGATGGGTGGTGAACACAAATTCAATATCAACACATCCCTAGAGCCTGAACTTGACCCGATTGTGGCGAAATTAAAAATTGATGGACTTTACGATAACATTAACAAGGCGCGACCTTACCAGAACCTAGATGAACTGGTCAGCAAAAATGTCCTGACTCAAGCTCAATTTGACCAAGTCAAAGAGATGCTGACTTTGGACAACACCCTCACAGGAGAACCTAAAGACGTTGACTATTTAGTCAAACTGGGATTGATGAAAGGTCATTTGCTTGTAGCAAAAGAACTGCTGGACATGAAGCGACCCGCAGAAGCACTGCCTCATGTCGGTCATCCTATTGAAGAACTTTACGTTACCGTCGCCGATCAATTTAAAGAACGGGGTGTTACCGATTTCAAAGACACAATGGATGAGGCAAAAGACTTTATCAAGAATAAACCTCAAGACCCACAGGTGATGCCTAAGTTTAAAGCTGGAATGGCTGCTGTTGATCAAGCGATTACAGCTTTGCCAGAAACTCAAAGGAAATCGGCAAAATTTATCGCTCAAGTGATTAACGGTCTTCTTGATTCAGCAAGTGCTGAATATGGGGGAGCAATTAGTGGCAACAAGATTGAAGAAGTAGACTATCAAGACTCTCGTGGCTTCGTGGCTTACGGCTATATGTTGTACCAAGATGTCGCAGCCCAGCTTCAAAAGGAGAACGACAAAACCCAAGTTCAACTGAAGACTAGTTTGGATGACCTCCGTAAAACTTGGCCAACGGTTTTGCCTCCTTCTAAACCAGTGTTCACTGGAGATGAGGTAGCAGTCAAAGTGAAAAAAATTGAGCAGATTACTAAGCCTCTCACCTCTGGCTCAACCTCTTCTAGTGTTAGCAGTGCTACTACCTCAACCACGGCGAGTATTCAACCTGGACTTACCAAATTCAAAGGTTTCGTCACAGCTTCTTTAACAGCAGCCAAGGCAAATGATTTAACACAGGCTAAGAAAGAAATGGCTAACGCGGCTGATGCTTGGGGAGAGGTGGAAGATAATATCAAAGCTAACTCGAAAGATTCCTACAAAACAATAGAGTCAGGGATATCTGATGTCCAAACCAGTCTTGTAATACCCCCCAATCCCGATCAAGATAAGTCTGTAAAAGCTTTGGAATCCCTGCTGAAAATAGTAGATACTTACAAAACCCAACTCAAGTAAATGATACTATAGTTGTATACTATAGTCAGATCCGGTTCTAGTGAAGATCAGCCACTAGAGGTAACGGGGAAAGTCCGGTGCAAGTCAGGCGCTGTCCCGCAGCTGTCATCAAGGATTTCCTTGTTAGTCAGAAAACCCGCCGAAGAATAAGTTACTTCTGTCTACGAGGTATAGATGAAAGAGCAACATACTTTGTTTGTTTGTACCACTTGCTCCAGTGAGTGGAAAGATGGGAAGCGAGTGGGTATAAGTGGTGGTGAAAAACTACTTCAGCGATTGCACGAACTACAGCAAGATTGGGAATTGCATCAAGAATTTGCGATTTTACCTGTAGAATGCATGAGTTCCTGTAGCCGAGCTTGTACTATTTGTTTTTCTGCTCATGGTAAATATACTTACCTTTTTGGTGATTTATCGCCAGAAGCTTCACCCTCAGAAACTGCTAAGGTATTAGATTGTGCCAGTAAGTATTATAATCATCCGCAAGGATTGCTACCCTGGGCAGAAAGACCAGAACCACTTAAAAAAGGAATTTTGGCAAGAATTCCGAGCATGCCTACGTTTAATTAAGTAGGTGTGTGACGCTAAACCTGCTAACCCCCAAAGACCACATTGCCACAACTACCTTAGCTCATCCTACATTTCTCTGGAATGTGTCGGGGAGAACATCAATTACCCCGATGGGAATATGGGTAAGGGTGAAGGGAGCGATCGCACCCTTCGGACCGTTCCAGCCAAGGAAATGTTAAACAATTGAAGCCCCCAAGACAGTAACTTTTGCTGCTCCCTTGGGATGAGATTGTTCCGGCGGGGGGTTTTATAAGCGCGGAGGGTACTGTTGTGCTTGGTAGCCAAATTATTTTAGGACTTACGCACTATACGCAAAATTCATTGGCGGGATGATATGAGTCGAGTTGCATTACTGGAAATTGGAGCAATAGGATCTCGTGTAGCGCAGAACCTTCAATTAAACTCCCATTGTCGTGACTTCAGCAGCTAAAGTAACCACTTCGACTGCTTCGCTTATTTCGTTACCCACATGCTGACACTCTTTCTGTACTGTGGTTTCTGATTTGCCACTTTTTTGGGCGTATTCTTTCTCTGCTTCTTTAAAGGCGTCGTTGAAGAACCCCTCAACTTCTAAATACAAAACCATCAGATTTTTCGTTGTCTGGTAAAGCGTATCGCCTGCGTTCGCGACAACAAGGTTGACAACAGAGCCAGCTGCTGCACCGACCCCAAGTGCTGCCAAGAATAAAGAGGACTCGTTCATAACCAATTTTCCTAAGATTTAGCTGTTTGTCAGTAGTTTAACTCAATCTTTTTCTTTGCTTCATTAATGCAGCATTAACGAATTTGGTTTACTCCAACAGCTAACCAAACAATGTGATATCGCCTCCAAACAAGTCCAAACTTGGCGTTCTTGGCACGGCAGTCGCCTCTGTCGGGAAACCCTCCTGCAGCGCTGCCTCGTCTTGGCGGTTCAACAAAATTATTTAACCGCCAAGACGCAAAGGACGCCAAGAAATAAATTTCTTCCTACATTCTCTCCAAAACCCCAATTCCTAACAAAGAGAGTCCCAACTTCAGAGTTCTAGCCGTCAAATCACATAGCACTAACCGCGATGTCCTGAGAGGTTCTTCTGCATTCAGTACCGGCACACCGTGTTCACGGTCATAAAACTGATTGAATTTCTGACTCAGTTGAAATAAATACTCACAGAGGCGGTTGGGTAGCAAATCTTGCTCTACAGTATTAATAACTTCATCTAACTGTAACAAATGTTTTGCCAGCGTTACTTCTGTTTCATGCTGCAATAAGACTTTAGCATTGTCTCCTAACTCTTCAAAATTAATGCCACCCTTGCGGCTAATTCCCTGAATCCGGGCATAAGCATAAAGCATATAAGGTGCAGTATTGCCTTGGAGAGCTAGCATTTTGTCGTAGTTAAAGATGTAGTTGCTGGTGCGGTTTTGGCTGAGGTCAGTATACTTAACTGCACTGATGCCAACTAGTTGAGCAACATGATTGATGAACTCTTCAGTTTCAGAGCGCCCTTCTTCTTTTAATCTAGTTTCTAGGTCAGCATGGGCGTGGGCGATCGCTTCGTCTAACAATTCCTGCAACCGCACTGCTTCTCCGGAACGGCTTTTCAACTTCTGACCATCTTCTCCCAGTACTAGACCAAAGGGTGCGTGGACAAACTCTACTTCGTCTGTAATCCAACCAGCCTTTCTTCCTACCTGAAAAATTTGGGCAAAATGATTGCTCTGCCCTGCATCAACAGGATAAATAATCCGTCTAGCTTTATCCACATGAACTCGGTAACGAATTGCTGCTAGATCAGTGGTAGCGTAGTTGTAACCTCCATCGGACTTTTGCACAATTAGGGGTAGAGGTTCACCATCTCGATTAGTGAAGCCTTCAAGGAAGACGCATTTTGCCCCCTGATTTTCCACTAATAGACCGAGTTTATCCAGATCCTCTAGGACTTCTGGCAGCATTGCGTTGTAGAAGGATTCACCGCGCTCAATAATATTGGCAGAGATTCCCATCAAGTTATAAATGACTAGATAAGCTCGACTGGATAGTTGACAGACTATCTTCCAAGCGAGTAGTGTCTTTTCATCCCCTGCCTGTAACTTTACCACTGCCTGCTGAGCAGCTTTCTTAAACTCCTCGTCCGCATCAAACCGTTTCTTTGCTTGACGGTAAAACGAAGACAAATCTCCTAAATCTAAAGTCTCGGTCGTCGTCAAAGCTTGCGGATACGCCTCTTCCAAGAAGGCAATCAGCATCCCAAACGGCGTTCCCCAGTCTCCTACATGGCTAATCCGCAGGACATCATGTCCCACAAATTCTAAAATTCGGGAAAGACAATCTCCGATCACCGCTGAACGCAAATGCCCTACATGCATTTCCTTAGCAATGTTTGGGCTGGGATAATCTACAATTACCCGCTTTTGATTTTTTGTCGGTGCTACTCCTAACCTTGGATCTATCTGAATCTTGCTCAGTTGTGCTTCCAAGTATTCTGTTTTCAGTTTCAGGTTGATAAACCCAGGACCAGCTATTTCCGGTACTTTGCAGATGTGAGATACATCCAGTTTTTCGACAATTTGCTGTGCGATCGCCCTTGGCTGCTGTCCCAACTGCTTGCTTAAAGATAAAGATACATTTGACTGATAATCACCAAATTTCGGATTGCTAGCAGCAACCAAAATTGGGTCTACTCCAGCGTAGTCAGCGCCAAAAGCCGCGACTAAAGCTTTTTCAAATTGAATTCTTAGTTGTTCTTGTGTAGATTTCATAGATTTTAAATATAACTAGCAAGGTTTTAAAACTGCTTGCTAAAGTATACTTCCCTAGGAGAAGGTCCGGGCTGTATTTTCAAAGTAGCTTGCAATTCCTCGTTTACAACATCCTCCAAGGCTTCTACCTGTTCGTGATTGGTATTGGGAGGAATCTTGTCTGGTTCAAAGTACTGTATACGGTCAGCCTCGTCACTAGATCTCAAACTTCCTCCCACAACACGGCAGAGGAACCCAAACGCCACTTCATTCTGATCTGGTCGCGAGTACACGCCGAGTAAACGTTCGATTTTCACCACCAGACCAACTTCTTCTTCAACTTCTCTGACTGCCGCCTCCCAAGGAGTTTCACCTTGTTCCATTGCCCCACTGGGTAAGTTCCATAGGTCAATATCCGTCCGATGGCAAAGTAGTACTCTTTTTGAGGAGTCAAAGATGACAGCAAAAACTCCAATAATAAATAGATGTTTATTTAACAACAAGCCCAGATCTCCTATCCTCCGAGCCTCATACTCAGATCAAGCCAAGTGGATTGAGTAATCGGCGCACTACTAGAAATATAATCTACACCTGTCTGTGCCACAGCACGAATAGTTTCCAAAGTAATATTGCCACTTGCCTCGATTTTAACGCGGCTATCATGCAGGCGAATTATCTGCACCGCTTCATGCATGAGGTCGAGGGACATATTGTCCAACATAATAATGTCAGCTTTATGCTGTAATGCCTCTTGCACTTGTTCTATCGTTTCTGTCTCTACTTCTATTGATATAGGAAAAGGAATCTGGGAACGGATGCGGGCGATCGCTTCTCCAATTCCTCCTACAGCAGCAATATGATTATCTTTAATCATTACCGCATCATCTAACCCCATGCGGTGGTTAGTAGCCCCTCCTACCTGAGTCGCATACTTTTCCAGCAGTCTTAGTCCTGGTGTAGTTTTGCGCGTATCCACTAATTTAGTGGGTAAATCTCCTATTTGCTCCACATATTTCCGAGTCAGCGTAGCGATTCCACTCAGACGCATAACTATATTAAGTGCAACTCGTTCTCCTATTAGCAGCGCATCGAGTGGACCATGAATTTCAGCTATTACCTCTTTTTGCTGACACCATGCACCCTCAGGCACTATCGGCACAAAGCTGACTTTTTCATTTAAAAGCTGAAACACCCTTGCCGCCAATGGTAATCCGGCAATGACTCCCGGTGCCTTCGCTACCCACTTGGCTTGTCCTTCTATATTGTCTTGGGCTAGCAGGCTTTGCGTTGTGCGATCGCCCCTACCCATATCCTCTAACAGCCAACCCTGCAACATCGGATCTAGCACCAGCTTTGGCGGCAAAACACCAAAATTGCTCACAACTTCGTTACTTCCTCTCTGACTACCAGGAATAATCTAGTCCGAAATCTTTGCTCTGCAACACTTTCCGCGAGATGACAAAAAAATCTCAAAAAACTTTGAGAAAAAGGTTGACAGACTGAAACCGACTCGCTACTATAAATGAGTGCCCAAAAAGCGAGACTCAAAAAAGCGACGCCAGAGGGACGCCGAACCTTGAAAATATTATAGTTTGAAAGCCAGTAAACAATCAATAGCCTGCGTCAGTAAAAAAAACTAACCTAGGCTGATGGGTTGAAAGTCAGCCAAACAAGTAGAGACGCGAGGAACATCGCGTCTAACTACCAGAATCAAAACGGAGAGTTTGATCCTGGCTCAGGATGAACGCTGGCGGTATGCTTAACACATGCAAGTCGAACGGAACCTTTCGGGGTTTAGTGGCGGACGGGTGAGTAACGCGTGAGAATCTGCCCTTTGGTCGGGGACAACCACTGGAAACGGTGGCTAATACCGGATATACTTAACGGTGAAAGATTAATTGCCAGAGGAGGAGCTCGCGTCTGATTAGCTAGTTGGTGGGGTAAAAGCCTACCAAGGCGACGATCAGTAGCTGGTCTGAGAGGACGATCAGCCACACTGGAACTGAGACACGGTCCAGACTCCTACGGGAGGCAGCAGTGGGGAATTTTCCGCAATGGGCGAAAGCCTGACGGAGCAATACCGCGTGAGGGAGGAAGGCTCTTGGGTTGTAAACCTCTTTTCTCAGGGAAGAATAATGACGGTACCTGAGGAATAAGCATCGGCTAACTCCGTGCCAGCAGCCGCGGTAATACGGAGGAT
>CAZZYE010000138.1:0-11848 GCA_964658145.1 uncultured Stigonema sp. | reverse complement strand
CTGACTCACCCATTCCCAATTACCAAATCGTCTCAAAAGGGATTGGCAATGATGGAAAAGTATAAACCGTTTTCCTGCCATGTATTTTTTTCCCCTGAGATTGAAATTAATGGAATGCCCCAGTCAAAGCGGGCGGTGAGGCGATCTTGGAGTTGCAAGCGCAAACCCAATCCTATAGATACTAAAGTATTGGGAGATTCGCGGTTGAAATTGGCAGTGGTTCTGGCTGAAAGGTTCCAAGCGGTGCCAAAATCAACAAAGGGGGTTAGCTGCAGAAGACTATTGCTTTGAGAGAAGCGGACAATTGGAACTCGCACTTCGGCAGAGGCAAAAATACCGTTATCTGTCAGTAGGGCGTCTTGGCGATAGCCCCGAACACTATCTATACCACCTAAGCTAAATTGTTCAAACGGGACGATTGGTCGGTCTGCCACCTGCACATCACCCCGGAGCAATAGAAGGGTATCGGGACCCAAGAGGCGCACCCACTGCGCTTGACCTCTCCAAGCAAAAAAACGACTATCGGGAGCTCTTTCGTTGATGGTGGAATTAAGCGCATCAAGTCCGATACTAAACTGAGAACGAAGGGCAAACACTTGTTGGCTATTGCGCTGTGTCCAGTCTTGAAAAAACCGCAAAGCGGTTATCCGTGTTCTTCCTTTCTCATCTGCTCCCACCCCCCCCAGATCCGCACTAAAGGGAATCTCCCCATTCAGCAAGCTGGCTTGGCTTTCCCGGCGAGTTCCTGTGATCCCCAATGCTAATTCCTGAGTCGGTGTTTGTACTATAGGCTGGCGTAGCGTTAGTTCATAGTAGCGGGAGTTGGACTGAATATCGAGGGCACTAAAGGGTCTTTCGATCACACTGCTATCTGAGTTGCCAAAGTTGAAGGCAAGAGTGCCATTACGGGGATTGATGGGTAGGGTATAATTGAAATCAACGGCATTACTGCCATCGGTATTGGTGTAAATAGCACTAATGCTATCACCCCATCCCAAAAGATTGGCTTCGCTCACCTGGATTTGGCGACGAAAACTGCCGACAGCAGGTGTTCGCCCGTTATCTAGCACAACTTGTGGTCTAAAAGTTTTTGCCTCCGTTACCCGTACTTCCAGCAAACTCACTCCCGGACTCGATCCGGCAGAGAGTTCCGCTGACAGGTTTTGAATCAGGGGATTGAGTTGCAAAAGTTGCAAGGCACGTAGCAGGCGATCGCGATTTAGGGGTTTACCTGTAGCGATCGCCAGCCGACTGCGTACATAGCCAGGATTGAGTCTCCGAGTACCACTAACTTTAATCCCTTCCAATTTTCCTTCCACCACCCGGATTTCCACCACTCCTGTTTGGAGCTTCTGTGGTGGGATATATGCTCCGCTGGTAATGTATCCTTTACCTACATACAACTGAGTAATTTCCGCACGTAGCTGAAAGAGTTCCGCCAGAGTAATAGGTCGTTTAGTATAGGGTTTAGTAATTTTGGCGAAATCGGACGGACTAAAGACGGTGCTGCCTGTCACTTCAAATCTATTAACGGTAATGCGACTCGGCGCTTCACCAGATGGAACCTGTGGCTGTGTGGGGGATGTGTTTGCAGGCGGCGGAAGTAACTCCTCTGGTGGCGGGAGGCGAGTTGGGGGTGCTGGTTCTGGTAATGGTTGGGTTGAAGGCGGCTGAGTATTCCGGCGAATCGGATTTTCGAGTGCTGGAGTTTGGGCGCGTTGCAGATTTTGTTCTGGCGTTGTATCAATGACTTGGGCTTGGAGTGGTTTTACGATAGTTGCAATGATGATTGCAACCAAGCTCAAGCAATGCCAGTATTTGTAAATACCTGGCTTAAGGGAAAGTTTTTCGGCCATGGCAAGAGGGAGGTGACAATGGAAAGCCCTAAGGATTAACCGTAGGTGCTTGGACAACGAAAATTACATCACCACTGGCAGCTACGATCCATATCAGCTTAACACCATGCTCTTCGGCTAGCGACGACAGATTTCCCTAAGTGGTACTTATGTATTAGCATTACAGGGGATGCAGTATAGTTAAGTGAAACCCATGCCGAATTTCAGCTTTTAGATACTGCTGTTGCACGGGTTGCCACTGCTGCCGCAACTGGGAAAGATTCTCTGTTAAAAACAGTGCAAGGGTAGGAAGCTGAGTGTGAATTTCTGACTTGAGGACATCCATCAGCCACTCAGTTAATACCGCACTATCTTGCATCGCTCCCAAAATTTCTTGTATATTTTTTACCTGCGCCATATAAGCCGTGTAAGACTCGCCGTATAAGTCAGAAAATAGCTCCATCTGGTAGCGTAGGCGTTTGGCTTGTTTGCGCAAACTATGGAGAATTTCTCCATTTTTTGTCAATTGATGCTCTACCTTTTCTGCTTTCCAGTCCTTGAGAATCACAATCTCCGATCCCTCAGATTGGGTTCCTACTAACCAACCAGGGTGCAGCAAGAATCTACTTACCTCTGGCAAAAGTAGATCTGGTAGAACTTGTTGAATCGGTAAAGATGCTAGTGATTGATAACTTGGTTCCTCCAACCACTCCTTCAATTCCTGTTTTACAGACTTGTAACGCTCATCCTTTAATGTTGTTCGCACATCCACTAGTGCATCTTCACGTTGTTTATCCAAAGCATTCAAAGCTGTGTGCAGAGATTCCTTTTCTTTGCGAGGTAAATGTTGTTGCTCAAGCTTTTCTAAAGTTTCTTTTAACACGTCAAAATCTCGGAGATTACCCAGAGAACGCGCAATTTTACCGATATTTTTATCGCTGACAAACTTTGGCAGATCCACAGCTATGTCAAAGCTACTTACGGTAGTACGTAAGCGACGCAAGCCCACTCGCATTTGATGCAGTGCTTCTGGATCTTTATCTTTCTTCACTGCTGTTTCCCATTTTAAGGTTTTCTTAAAATGTTTGTCAATTGCCACGTAAGCGTAGTTTCCTAGAGTGTTCTCTCTTTGTTTGACTTCCGGGTTAGTAGCTAATTTCATAGTTGTTTAAACACCTTAATAGTCATGTACGATTAAATGAGATTATTGCATACTAGCACTACTTAAAAATAAGTGAGTATCTTTTAAAATTTGTTTATGTTATCTTATTCTTGAAAAAGAGTAAATGGATTAATGCTTGATTAATCGAAAGTCTCTCTTTTATTAAGATTAAAAAAATTTAGAGTAGAGACGCGAAATTTGAGCGTAAGCGCCGACACGAGTGTTTCCCGACAGAGGTGACTGGTGAAGCAGCGCGCATGAGGCGGGTTTCCCGCCGTAGGCGACTGCTGAACCCGAAGGGCGTCGCGTCTCTACATTGCACCATGCTGTTACTAAATTGTCATTTAAATTGGGGAGCCATAACCGCAGACCTACGTAGATAAACAACAAACAATTCTCTATAATATCTGCACGCCAGGTGCTTCAACGCAGGGAACCTCAAAGCCAGTCGCCTGCAACGCACTGTCTCGTCCATCTGCGGTTACAATTTAGGAGCGCCTCACGGGCGGCGCACCACCTGTTATAAATGGAACAAACATCACCACTCCCCCTCTTCCCCCCACTCCCCACTCCCCATTCCCTACTCCCCATGTTTCCTAAAGGTTTGTGGAGATTGCCTGCACAGGACAGGTGGGAATACACTGTTCACAGACGATACAGCGCGATCTCGTGAATGTCAGCTTATAGGTTTGCGGATCAAGATTTAAAGCTTCTGTAGGGCAAACTCCTGTACATAAGCCACAGTGAACGCACAAGTCTTCATCAATGGCTATCTCTCCTAAAGCTTGGGAAACGCTGATGTTTTGCGATCGCATCCACTCGATCGCCGCATCCAACTCATCTATATCCCCCGATAGTTCCACTACAAGTTTGCCAATTTGATTTGGGGCGACTTGAGCGCGGATAATATTTGCAGCTACGTTGAAATCTCTTGCTAGTCGGTAGGTGACAGGCATCTGAATGACGCGTTTGGGGAAAGTGAGGGTGACTCTTTTCTTCACGTTTGAATTTAGGGGATGTCTTTCTATTTTATAGTTTTCTTTTTACGGACCGCAGAGGAGCCAAGGACGCCAAGACAGAGAAGGAGGAGGTTAAACTGAAGAGGATAGTGCTTAATAAGAGTTAATAAATTTGTTATGAGTATAGATTCACCTGTTAATTCTCAAGAACAGTCTCAATCCCCGGTTGGGGTGCGGGTGAGAAATTTTTTAGTTGCAATTGTGGCGATCGTCCTCATCGTTGTTCTTGCTTTGGGACTACGCTCCGAAACCGGTTCTGTTTCCCTTACTAAGTTAGATGAACAGTCTACACCGCTAGAAGTGGCTTTGACCAATGGCAAGCCATCGTTCATGGAATTTTATGCTAACTGGTGTACTGTCTGCCAGAAAATGGCACCGGATATCGCTGAGTTGGAAAAGCAGTATAGTGAGAAAGTTAATTTTGTGATGCTGAATGTGGATAATACTAAGTGGTTGCCAGAGATGCTGCGGTATCGAGTGGATGGTATTCCCCATTTTGTGTTTTTGGGTAAGGATGGGGAACCTATAGCGCAGGCGATCGGCGATCAACCCCGTACTGTGATGACAAGTAACATAGAAGCCTTAGTGGCTGGTTCGCCTCTGCCTTATGCTCAAGCTAGCGGACAAGTCTCTAAGTTCTCAGCACCTGTTGCACCAGTGACTAATCAAGATGACCCGCGCAGTCATGGGAGTCAGGTAGTGGATTGAACCGCACATGCAGAGCATGGAATTTTATGCTAACTGGTGTACTGTCTGCCAGAAAATGGCACCGGATATCGCTGAGTTGGAAAAGCAGTATAGTGAGAAAGTTAATTTTGTGATGCTGAATGTGGATAATACTAAGTGGTTGCCAGAGATGCTGCGGTATCGAGTGGATGGTATTCCCCATTTTGTGTTTTTGGGTAAGGATGGGGAACCTATAGCGCAGGCGATCGGCGATCAACCCCGTACTGTGATGACAAGTAACATAGAAGCCTTAGTGGCTGGTTCGCCTCTGCCTTATGCTCAAGCTAGCGGACAAGTCTCTAAGTTCTCAGCACCTGTTGCACCAGTGACTAATCAAGATGACCCGCGCAGTCATGGGAGTCAGGTAGTGGATTGAACCGCACATGCAGAGCAAAAGTCACAGGTTATAGAGACGTTACATGTAACGTCTCTACAGGGGCTAAGGTTTTAAAATGAATCCTGATGCGACTCTAGAATACCACTGCGGATCATCAGTTGGGGCCAAATTAACAAGAAAAAGCCCATCCATGTTAATACAGGCACAGAGACGAGAATAGTTAACCAGATGGTCTTAAATAGTAGCCAGCTACCAGAGATTAGGGTGACACCTGTGAGCAGTATAGACCAAGGCTGACACCACCAAGGTTTGTATTTCCAAGGACTGATAGGCTTTTGTTCAGGCATTTGTTTATTGGGGAATTAGCAAATAGTCGTTTTACAACTTTGATTGTAAAAGTGGCAACTGAATAGTGGTGATTGAGGACGAATGTATAAAGCTTCTGTTGCCAGTTGGTGAAGGCAACTACTTGGCTATTCGAGAAAAGGTGTTTGCTGGCGAGACTGTTGCTACTGTGCTTGAGAAAATTCAAGCTTATCAAAAGAGTCGAGAGTAAAAGTAACAGATGGACAGGGGTAATGCAGTGAGATCGCTACCTTCAACCGCAATCCCATCGGGTCATGGTACCAGTTCCAGATCACCATAAGTTCCGCCAAATAAGCGATCGCGAATCATATCGTTCGCCAGAAAATCATGTGGAAATCCCGGTTCAATTTTGCTGACCTCATTCAAGCGCTGTAGCTGTTCAGGCGTAATCTCAACCTTGAGACAATCAAGGTTATCCTGAAACTGAGACAGCTTTCTTGCACCGACAATTGGAATAATGGTTTCCGATTGTACCTTGAGCCACGCGAGGGCAAGCTGCGAGGGACTACACCCGATGTCTTTCGCGACTTGCACTACAGTATCGGCAATTTCGAGCTGATGTTGCGGAACTTGATCGCCGAGACGATTGCTGTCTCCAGTGTTGGTGGGCTGATTGTATTTTCCAGTTAAAACACCACCGCCCAAGGGCGACCACGGTGTTACGGACATCCCAAACGCTTTTGCCATTGGTAGTAAATCCCGCTCTGGTGTGCGCTGAATCAAATTGTATTCCACTTGCAGCGCGACAAATGGTGTCCAGCCATAACACCGCGCCAGTGTATTGGCTTCTGCCACAATCCAAGCGGGAGTGTCGGAGATGCCAACGTATAGGACTTTACCTTGACGGACAAGATCGTCAAGCGATCGCATCACTTCCTCAACTGGCGTAGTGAAATCCCAAGCGTGTAGCCAGAAGAGATCAATGTAATCGGTATTCAGTCGTTTTAGGCTACCTTCGAGCGATTGCACCATGTTTTTACGGTGATTGCCCGATCCGTTAGGATTTCCATTAGCGTTATTCATCTGTAATGGAAATGAATACTTTGTGGCGACGACGAAGCGTTGGCGATCGCTGGCAATAAATTCCCCTACAATTTTTTCACTACTACCGTCGGTATAACCATTAGCAGTATCAATAAAGTTACCGCCAGCATTAACAAATGCATTAAAGATTTGACGGCTTTCATCTAAAGATGCACCCCAACCCCAATCTTCACCGAAAGTCATCGTGCCCAGACATAATTCTGATACCCTAAGTCCACTTTTTCCTAAAAGTTTGTAGCGCATAAATCGATTTCCTTTGAGAGTAAGGTTAGAAATTGTTTTCGAGTTTGAGCTTGCATCGTTATACAATCTGCTTCAATGATAATGATTCAGCGGTCAAAATGTATCGTTGAAGCGATCGCCTAAAGCGTCAGTTAAAATTAATGGATTAAAGTACTCACGAGATAGAAGAATTTTGCCATTGCGAATCTGAAATAGCGAGCAGTAGCGATTGTTGTAGTACCCACCCGTTTTCTGTTGTAGCCCACCAGGCGTTAAAAACAGTTGTTTAGGTTGCGATCGAATTGCTGTCCAAGCACTGCCCTTTACTTTCACCTCTACGTGTGTTGTGCCAGAAAGTTGCAGTACAATATGTGGCTCGGGCGTGGCTGGTACAACCAGATGTTCAAGCGTCTGCGGTTCTGTGTAAGTTCGCAGAATGCTGTTGCTGATGGCAACTATAATGCACTATCTTTGATTAGTGAGTGGTATTAGAGTAAGCACACATGGCACAATCATTTATGGTAGGGGCGAGAGTTTCTTAAAAGTAGCAACGGCAGATTAAGGAAATTGCCCAAGTGTCAGGGCGTACCGAGGCATACTACCTGCGCCTCGTCTTAGCATTATATTTGCGAGAAGTCAACCCCCAATGCCCTCAAAGGCGTGATTGCTGACCATGAGGAGCGGATAGCTAAGTTAGAAAGTAAGCTTTCAATGTTGGCAATGTGATTATTGGGGTCACAACCTTTTGGGGCAGCTTCCGAAATAAAATCAAAAAAAATATTTATCACTATATGCGCCCAAAATCAGGATTACCAAAAAGAAAAGCTTTAAAAAGAAAACCTATTTTCGAGTACGGATTCAATAGTACATGGGAAATGGTAGCGCCACACCCATAACTTGATCCAAAATACTTAAAGCTAAAATCCTACCCAACTGGGGTGGTACGGAATTGCCAATCTGTTCAATACAAACTTGGCAATTTCCCACAATTTCATAAGCATCAGGAATTGTTTGCAGTCGCTTCAACTCAGAAATTGTAAATTTGCGGTTTTCCCAGCTAAAAGGACCAGTGTATTGCCCGCCTTGTGCTTTAATGGTTCGCACTGGCATATCGGGATCGGCTTTGTAAAGAAAGTCCGAAAACTTGGATCTCCAGCTAAATACCGGATTGGGATGCCCCATTTCTGCTGTATAAAAGCTGTAATTTAGCCCCGGCGGTATATCTGTAAGCAAATTTCCATAGCGTCCTCTAATACCTGAATCTACATCCGATGTGTCGGCTTCTTTAACTGCGTCTCCTGCTGAATAAAAAGGTTCTCCATCCGGGGAATCAGGACCATGAGTTGGATAGGGAAATAGATAATTTCCTTTCCTTAATCCAACAATAAATAAACGTTCTCGATGCTGCGATACCCCATAGTCAGCTGCATCAAGAATCCGAAAAAAAATTGTGTAACCTGCTTCCTTAAAGCATGCTTGAATTTCTTTCCACGCTTCCCCTTTTTGCGCTCCAGTGATTCCATAAACGTTTTCAAAAAGGAATCCTTTTGGCTGGAGTGTTTTAAGTAACCGGACATACTCCTGAAAAAGAGTACCACGAGCATCAGTGGTTCCAGCAACGCCCGATGCTCTACGTCCAGCCGCAGAAAAGGTTTGGCAAGGTGGACCACCGATAATAAAATCTACTTTAAGATCGGAACTCGGAAAAAATTTTCTAATATCAACGCAAATTGCTTGAGAACCCTGCAACCATTTTCCTTGTTGAGAGTTTTTCTCTAGCGTCTTTACATACTTGGCTTCCAGTTCAACCATCTGAACAATCTCAAAGCCAGCATCATGAAAGGCAATGTCGAGTCCGCCACCGCCAGAGAACAAACTTAGGGTTTTAATTGGAGAATGCCCCTGCCTGTCAAGCCAGTTGCGAAGAGATTTACCAAAATTATCATATAATGCTGGACTAAGACAGACGCCGAGAGAACGCAACATTTCCTGAAACCAAACAACTTTCTCAGAGTAGATACCAGGTAAATTCAAAGGCAGGGACAGTTGTTGCATACGGGCTTTTGTGCATTACTATTCAAGCTTAAACTCTGAAAACACTCTATGTATCTCCTCCTCTGCGTCCTTGCCGCCTTGGCGGTTCGTTTTTTTACCCCTCCACCAACTGACGCACCAACTGCGCCAACTTTTCAGCACTATCAGGAACAGCGATCGCCCTCGCCTTCTCTCCCATCTTTTGTAAATCTTCTGGTGACTGCAACAAACTCAAAACCTTACCTTGCAACAAAAGAGTATTCAACTCCGACTGTTGAAACATCAACGCCGCACCGACGCTTGTAAAGACTTCCGCATTGTAGGTTTGATGGTCTTCTGCAGCAAACGGGTAAGGAATCAAAATCGCTGGTGTTCCACACACACCCATCTCCGTTAAACTACCGGCGCCAGAACGACTAATCGCTAAATTAGCTCGTCGCAATAACGCAGCCATATTACTGTAAAATGGCAAACAAATATACTGCGGATGCTTCAAACTGTCAGCCTCTGGGTCTTGATCGCCAGTCAAATGTACAACCCAAGCACCTGCATCAAACCAAGCTGTAGCAGCACCCCGCACCAATTTATTGACAGCAACCGCACCCTGACTACCACCAAATACAACAATCAAGGGAACACCCTTAGGAATAGGTAAATCCAACGATGCTTCAATTCCCTCATCCAGAAATTGAGAACGTACCGGAGTACCCGTGTAGACAGTTTTGGCGCGAGACAAATATTTTGCAGCTACTTCAAATCCTACCGCTACCGCACTACACCAAGGTCCAAAAAAGCGAGTTACTTTACCAGGTAAGGCGTTGGACTCATGGAGAATTACAGGTAAACCCAGGGAACGCGCTGCAATCACAGCAGGTCCAGCAATGTAACCCCCTGTCGTAAAAACTCCCTGAAATTTCCCTTGTTGCAGCAGTTTCCTGACTTCGAGAACCGAACTGATAAGTTTCCCCAAGATGCGTAGAGACGAAAGTCCCAACCCTTGCTGAAACCCCTCAACTGCAATAGTATTCAATGAATACTGCTTGGGGACAAGCTGAGTCTCTAGGCGATTGGGGACACCAAGCCATTCGATTTGATAATCTGGCAATTGTTCAGCCAGTGCGATCGCGGGAAACAAATGTCCACCAGTACCACTGGCAGCTATTAGTAATCTTTTTGGAGCTTGCACCATCAAACCCTCTACCGTATTAGCGCCTAGCTTAACTAAGATAAAACAATTTCCTTACCTTACAGTAGTCAAATTGCCATTCAACCAATCACCAATGCATAACCTTATTACTTTACTACTTAGACTGCTACCAAATTCGACCCAACGCCGCTGGCTGATTTTGTTCTTCCTCACCATTGGCTTAGCTGGTGGGTGGAAAGAAGTTCAAGCTAGTACCTCCCAAGATGCACCCGCTGAATTGAAAAACCTGTTGACACAAGTTGATACAGCAGCTAGCCGGGGTGATGTCAAAGGGGTGATACAGTTCTACAGCCCCAATTTCACTCAAGGGGATGGATTAAACCGTTTAACTATGGAAAAAGCCTTGACAGGACTCTGGAAGCGCTATCCACAATTGAAATACAGTACCGAACTGCAATCTTGGAAATCAGAAGGTAATGCGATCGTCGCCGATACAGTGACTACCATAACTGGCTTACCCTCTGCTAACAGTGAGAATGTGGCGTTTAATTCCACAATTACATCGCGCCAGCGCATTGCAGGTACAAAAATTGTTCAACAAGACATTTTGTCTGAACGTACTCAACTTACCTCTGGTAGCAAGCCACCCCATGTGGAAATCAAGTTACCACAGCAAATAAAAGTTGGCGAGCAGTTTAATTTTGACGCGATCGTTCTTGAACCACTAGGTGAGGATTATCTCCTAGGGGGAGCACTGGAAGAACCAATCCAACCAAATAAATATCTCAACCCTACACCTGTAGACTTGGAATTACTGACATCTGGCGGACTTTTTAAAGTTGGACACGCATCATCTACCCCTGGTAGCCGATGGTTTTCTGCGGTAATCATGCGGGGAGATGGCATGACAATGATCACTCAGCGTCTGCAAGTTGTGAAGTAAATTATGAATTATGAATCATAATTCATAATTCATAATTCCTAATGATTTCAATTCAAAATCAAATTGTGTTGATTACTGGTGCAAGCAGTGGTATCGGTGCTGCTTGTGCGACTCGGTTCGCGGGTGCGGGTGCAAAACTGATTTTAGCTGCACGACGGTTGGACCGTTTGCAGCAACTTGTAGAAACGTTGCATGGAACGTCAGGACAAATCCATTTCTTACAACTGGATGTGCGCGATCGCTCTGCTGTAGAATCTGCCATCTCTACCCTACCCCCTTCTTGGTCTAACATCGACATTCTCATTAACAATGCTGGTCTGAGTCGCGGTTTAAGCAAACTTCAGGAAGGTAATATTCAGGACTGGGAAGAAATGATTGATACCAACATCAAGGGTTTACTCTACCTCACACGCTATGTTACTCCCGGAATGATTAGTCGCGATCGCGGTCACGTGGTAAATCTGGGTTCCATCGCCGGACATCAAACCTATCCCGGTGGTAATGTCTATTGCGGTACCAAAGCTGCCGTGCAAGCCATTTCTGAAGGTTTGAAACAAGACCTATTGGGAACGCCTGTGCGGGTAACTTCCGTTGATCCTGGTATGGTGGAAACAGAATTTAGCGAGGTGCGCTTTCACGGCGATACAGAACGTGGTAAAAAAGTTTACCAAGGAGTAACTCCCCTCACACCAGATGATGTTGCCGATGTGATATTTTTCTGCGTTACTCGACCGCCTCACGTTAATATCAACGAAGTTGTGCTAATGCCAGTTGACCAAGCGAGCACAACCCTGATTAATCGGCGAACATAGAATTAAGGAATAAATAAAGTAGTGATTAAATTAGTTTAATCTTCCTGCCATATAGAAATACCGCAATGTAGGAGGTGAGTCTGAACTTAAATTTTGGGTAGTTCTAAACCAATACGCTTGCTGTTAAGATAATTTACCTACCGATAGCCTATGTAGAGACGCGAAATTTCGCGTCTCTACACAACCTAAAATTCCTACCGA
>CAZZYE010000137.1:0-11866 GCA_964658145.1 uncultured Stigonema sp. | reverse complement strand
ATCTTTAACGCAGTTAAAGGAAGGAGGAGGACAGCAACACAATTTCCGGCTCAGCAGTTCGGCGGCAAAACTTTTAGTAAACGAACCCAATGCTGCCTTTGTTGCGCTGTACACTGAAAGGTCCGGGTAACCGATATGGACGGCATTTGAAGTCGTAAACGTTATCGTTTGGGCGAAAGCCAAGCGGATCCCAGCAGGCATAGGGTTCGGTGATGCGCCCGAACAGCGCTTCATCTTGAAACATTACGCGCATGGGAAGGCCGCGCTTTACCGCTTCCGCCTTAGGTTCTTCAAGAAGCTTCGGGGAAAAAAAGCTTGAAATACTCCGCCGCTTTCGCATTACGACCAGGGTGGTGTGGCCGCGGTTCCAACTTGCGCCAGCCATGCCGATGCGCGAGGCGATAAGCCGAAGACAACGCAATCTCTTTATCCAATTTTTTGCACAGCGCCTGATGCAGTGGCGCAATCTTGAGCAACTTGCCCTCTTTGGCCGATTCTGTGTGCGCCAAAAGCAGTGCCGCCTCTTCTTCCCAACTCATATTCTCATGTCGCCGACCGCCCCGAGGCTTGATCAGAAGCGACTTTGCGCCGCTTTTGAAATACTGCGTCCACACAAGCTTCACGTGCCACACACTGTACTGCACCAGTTCCGCAATCGCTTCCGCATCTAGCCCTTTGCCCCGGAAATACACACATTCTAAGCGTTTTACATCCGCCACATTGCCCGCTTGTTTTATCAATGATGCCAATTCCTGCATCGCTTCCGCACACAATGCTTTACTTTAATGCTGGCCCATACTCCCCCCTATCGTGTGGTGAAAGGAGTATTATACTTTATAAGTATATTGATCGCAAATCGGTATGAGATCCTTTTCGGAAGTTACATCTCCTGCAACACCAAGGTCGGTTCCGCCAAGTTCCTGAACAGTATTTTGCATCGATTCTGCGTTACAGCCAAAAAGACCTAATTTTGCCCCTTCGATTTTGAACAGTTTTGCTACTGCTAGGCCTATGCCACTATTTCCGCCGGTGATAACCGCAACTTTTCCTCCTAATTTTTTAGGCATAATCTCTCCAGATAAATTGTTTACGGCTTTACTGTGGCAATAACTTCGTTAATTAAGGTTCTGCTTCTTTTTCTGTCCGATTAGTTGGCCAGATTACCCTGTGCTGCAACTGATACGTCGGCCCATTTATCCCACGTACTGATACGCTCTTCATACGCTTTCTTGATCATGGGAAGCATCCATGATCCGAGTAAGAGACGAAGCGGCGGTTCATCCGAATCTACCAGCTTGAGGATAGCGGCTGCGGTCGCTTTTGGATCGCCATTCATTTCGGGTTTAAAGGATGATTCGATGGTTTTACGTATATCGTCGTATTCCGCCATCATTGGCGCTTGCTTTTTCGATGTACCGAATTCAGTTTTAAAGCTGCCCGGTTCGAGCATCGTTACCTTGATTCCAAAGCCAGCCACTTCGCCGTGAAGTGATTCGGTCAAAGCTTCTATGGCAAATTTAGTCGCGAGATACATGCCGCCGGTCGGGAAACTAAGCACCCCACCAATGCTCGACAGCGTGATGATGTGACCGCTGCGCTGTGCGCGCAACAGCGGCAGTGCGACCTGGATAACGGAAAGTGTTCCAAACACATTGGTGTCGAAGTTCGCTTGCGCATCCGCCGGGACGATTTCTTCAATAGCTCCCATATAGCCATAACCGGCATTGCACAGGATCACATCCAGGCGACCGAAATGCTGATGCCCCTTGTTTACCGCCTTGAATACCGCATCGCGGTCGGTCACATCGAGCGGCAAAGCCAGAACGGCGTCGCCATAAGTTGTGACCAGATCGTTGAGCTTTTTCGGGTCGCGGGCGGTGGCAACAACTTTATCGCCACGTTTCAGAGCCGCTTCCGTCCAGATACGCCCGAACCCACGGGAAGCTCCGGTAACAAACCAGATTTTGTGCTCAGTCATGATGTCGATTCTCCTTGAAAATATTGCTTGAGGTAACTGTCTACGAGGGAGCGCCAGACAGGAAGGTAAACTATGTAAAATTTTAACAGTATTGCCTAATAGGAAATCGAGTTGCTTAGAACTTTAATTGGGTTCAACAATTACAGTAGAGGGACTTCCGCTGCTGCCTCTTGAACCTGTATTGCCTTTCTTACCCTGATTTCCGGTGGCTCCTTGCTCGCCGGTATCTCCTGTATTTCCTTAATTGCCAGTGGCACTGATTGCGCCAGTGTAACCTGTATTGCCAGTATTTCCTTGTCCTCCAGTTGCTCCCGTTGCATTTGTATAGCCCATATTGCCGGTATTGCCTGTGTCGCCTTTAGGGCCCGCAGGTCCGGTACAAGCGGCTAAGCCTAATGCCAGAACCAACAAGGTGGAAGGTATTGAGTATTTCATGGAGTGTTCTCCTGTATAAATTATGTGACAGGCGTTTTCACCCCACTTCATAAATAAGTGACAGGTTTTTAATTAAGTAACGATGCGGTATTCTGCAGAAGTAATAAAGACTGTACATGATTCGAGATTATTCTTGTCATTAAATGAGATAAGCCAAAGTCTTTTTGATTTAAGTCAAAAAGCTTTGCATTAAATCCGTATAGGATGCGTCGCAAATTTTGAGATTCCATCTCAAGTACGCGTAGCCCATAGAATTATATATCCACCTCAACAATTATTTACTGGAGTTTAGACTAACGGCATGACAAAATGACTCAGAGGTACTGAGTGATCAACTAAACTCGCCGAAACAAAAAAGTTAAAGGGTCAAGCCGACTTTGGTTGTTGTTGTTTCTGTTTATTAGTACCTTTTTTGACAGTTGGAAGCGCGAATTCTACGCGAGCGGGTTTGCCCTTCAGACCACCCTGGGGACTTTCCACGGGGTTTAGGAGAATGTGATGGTGTACCAATCGCCCTTCGGGTTCGCAGTCGCTACAACGGGGGGAACCCCCGCAACGCGCTGCTCACCGCCAAAACTCCTCCCAAAGACTTTCGCAACTCTCCCAGGCGTCAATTTGTTGACTATTAACTTTTGCCAAGGAAGGGGATCATCAATGACGATCTCACGAGCCAACCACAGTTGCACTCGGAAGTAGTGGCATGAGATCACTCCATCGCTCAGATTGTTCTGGGGTACTCAGTTTCGGTAGTGAGAGCGTGCAAGCGTTGTTTGGCGAATCGATACCCTTCGGGTTCGCCAGTCGCCTGCGACGGGAAACCCGTCTTCAGCGCTGGACTCACCAGTGGTCAATCGCAAAGCGGCGTAGATACTGACGCCAAAGAGGAGTGAAGTTGGAGCATTTTCTCCCCCACCCAAACAACGGTCAGTAAGGGTTGTGATTATTTAGGAAGAATCCCTGCCAACGTTAAATTTTTAAACGAAGAAGCTTTAGACGATGGTTCGTATTTAAGTTATATTTATCCATCTGGCAAATTAAGAAAAAAAGGTTTTGAGCCAATACAAGTACGAGTCATTGAATACACAATTGAGAATCCTGATAACCCAGAATAACAAATCAAATATCGTTTAATTACGAGCTTATTGGACATGGTAAAATTCCCAGCCCAGTTGCTAGCTTGTGAGTACCATCAACGTTGGGAAGTCGAGAATACGATTGATGAACTCAAAGTACATCTTCTAGGACGAAAAACTCATATTCGTTCTCAAAAACCACGAGAGGTGGTGCAAGAAATTTACGGTTTATTATTAGGACATTGGGCTATCCGGTTGTTAATTTTTCAAGCTGCTACCAGTGCAGAAGTTGCACCCTTGCGTCTAAGTTTCACAGGAACATTACGAGTTGTTCGTCGTGCCCTCCCGAAATTTCAGCGTTTGCAACCACAAGAGTTCCCCTTTTTTTGAGTTGGTTAACTGTGGAAATTCTCGACCAAGTTTTACCTGAAAGGGTTCATAGAGATAACCCAAGGGTTGTGAAAAAGCCTGTATCAAAATTTCGCTCTAAAAAAGTTAAACACAGAGGCACTGGAACAATAACCAATCCTCCTGTGTTTGTTGTTTTAAGCACTGCATAGCCTTAACTGAACCGTATTGGCTTATTATCTTGGTCTATTACTGGTACTCGTGTTGTTTGATTCATGGAGATAATCCAACGAATTGTTTTTGAACTGATGTTCGTCCCTTCGGGCAATTTGGTAGGCTTGTTTCCCATTCACGACTGGGCAATACAGAGGGCTAAACTAGGGAAATATTTAGCCGTGTAACCCTACCAAATCTCATGCCCTAACCAACTCTTACGTTGCATATCATGAGCCTAGTCAGACTAGGTTTTTTGCAAGCCTACACTGCCTTCGGTCAGTGTAGGTAGTTGACGGATAAAGATATTTGAGATTAAGCAGATTTTTGTTGTTCTTTCCGTGGTTTAGAAGCAGTCTTTTTAACCTACGACCTACTGCTGAAGGTTTAAGGCTAGGAAATGTGAGGTCATAGAATTTTTCCTACAACCTCACAGTACTCGTGTATCCGGGTAGCATCTTACGCAAAGCAGCCCATGCATGTCTGTACCCTAATAATTTACCACAGTAGAATATTAAAATCTTGTAACCCCTAACAGCAGGAAGTTTGTATTTAAGCACTCGAAACCCCTATGGTTGACCGTTCCTCAATCTTGAGGGAGTGGAATTGCACGCTAGCAACAACCCGTCACCATATCCCCCACACGCTCCACCTCATTGTGGAACACCTCACACCCAACGCTACACCGTCACACGCTGTAGTGCGAGATTCTCCTCTCCGGAAAGATGGTTCCTGAGTGCGATCGCACTCCCAACCATATAAAGTGCGATCGCTTCGCTGTGTCTCGTTAGTTCCATACTTCGATTTACCCAAACTTGACTAATACGACGCTAGGGTCGCCTGTAAGCCTTGTTAGCCCGTTAGCTTATATCAGGTTTCGAGCGATTAACTCACCTTAAAATTTCGGGAAATACCTTTTTTCCGGAATTTATACCTTTTAACAGGGAAAGTTAGCACAAAAAAACAGCCCACTTTTATAGATGAAGGCTGCAAAATAGCTGTCTAGAATAGCTTTTTATAAGTAATTTCTAACAGCACACACTTTATAGAGGGTTCAAATTGTATAAGTTTGTACCCGAATTGATTTTTAATTCTATCTGTACTCATAGTGAGTAGAAATCCATTTTCGATGGCGACCTGTGCCTTGCCAATGCCCAGCAATTCTCACCCGATGCCTACTCGCTATTAATGTCGGTCTAGATGCCTGTGTGTGAAAATGAGGGTTAACAATGACCGATTCTGCTGATGCCTGTTGTGTTGGTAGTACAGTAATAGCTAGTGGTAGAGCAAGTATTACACCTGCGATAATCCGTTTCATCATCAAATCTCCTTTGACTAATTAGGCGTTCGCCTATTAAATTTTATCCGGCTTGGTTCCATATTTTAATTGTAAAAACTGAAATGGTGCTACAGCAGTGATAATTGTCACAACCTTGATTCTAACTTTAGATAGAATCTCCAACATTCTGTGCATATGTGGCTATGACAACATCGGGGTAAAACAGGCTTACAGTAAGGGTTAGGAGTGTACTACACAGGCTAGACAAGATTTAGGTTGGGTAGACCTAGTTAGTCTAAACTCCAGTTGTAATCAATGGTGAAGTTTGGTTCCAACTACTAGAGAAGACAAAATTTTCTAACGGTTTACGAGTACGAGGCGATAGTTCTCGTTGAAGATATTTTTCAGGTAAAGTTTGTGGATCTCCTATATAACCAAGTGCGATCGCTGCCACTGGCTCATAACCTTGAGGAATGTTATACACACTCACAGCCTTGGGTACGTCAAATCCCGCCATTTGGTGGATAAATAACCCCAATGCCGTTGCTTGCATCGTCAACTGAGCAGCAGCAGCCCCGACATCATGAAAAGCATGTCGGTTTTCCACACCGTTACGCTCAAAGTTAAGCTTTGCCACTGAAATCATTAATACTGGAGCGTTCTGCGCCCACGGTTGGTTGCCTTCTGCTAAACAGCCTAGTAGACGGTCAAATTCGCCTTGGTTATCCCTAGTAGCAACTATAAAACTCCACGGCTGCTCATTATAGGAAGAAGCCGCCCATCGTGCTGCTTCTAAAACGCTGCGTAATTTCTCTGGTTCAACCAAGCGCTCTGAAAAAGCCAAGGGACTCCAGCGCTTTGAGAGTAAATCATCGATAGGATACTGAGTATCTGCTGATTTATTTATGACAAAATCATCAACATTTTGCATAATAATTTGCCTATGAAAATTACCAGGCAATTTTTTTACCTCAGTAAATGATAATTACGATTGCTTCACTTAACCTCTAACCAAGGATTGAAAGCATCCTCAGAATTTCACGCATGTAGAGACGTTGCATGTAACGTCTCTACAAAGGTTATCGTTTCTCGTTAATTACCTTATCTGAACCGTATTGAACTATAGGTTTAATTAAAAAAGTGACTGCTTACTCAAACTCCAGACCAAGGTTGCCAGGGTTGCTCCTCTATATTAATGTCACCTGCTTGGACAGAAGCATCCCAGCGTGTTCGCTCGCCCTCCCGCCAAAATCGCAGGTCAACACTGGCATTACCAACGGTAACTTCGCGGAGTGTAATCTCAGGTAGCCACTTTGGTAGGTCGGGATTGACGTAAAGTCGTTTATTAGGAGCGTCTGCTTGCAAACCGAGAATCGCCTGTAGAAGCTGAAAGATAGACCCCGCTGCCCACGCTTGGGGTACGTTTGCTTGAAAGTACTGCACTGGAAACGTTCCCGGCTGTTCTTCAATTCCAGCGTAGACCTCTGGAAGGCGGGAGTTTGAGAAAAAGCTAGCAGCCTCAGAAATCCCACGGGCAACGCGTGCTGCTTCGGCGGCAAAGCCGTAGCGCTTGAAGCCCAGGGCGATGATCCCGTTATCATGGGGCCAGATCGCGCCGAGCTGGTAGGAGTAAGGATTGTAAGCAGGGTTGTGTGCTGATAGTGTACGAATGCCCCAGCCTGTCCACATATCTGGCTCCATCAGCCGCTTGACAACTCGGGCGGCATGTTCCGGGCTGGCAATGCCGCTCCATAGACAGTGACCTGGGTTCGAGGCGATCGTGCGCACTGGCTGTTTGTGCGGATCGAGCGCAAAGGCATAAAAGCCGATGTCCTCGCACCAGAAGCTTTCTTCAAAGCGTACTTGCAATTTGGCAGCCTTTGTCCGTAGCTCACTTGCAAAAGATACTTCCCCCAGCGCCGTGAACACCTCTGCCATGCGCATCCACGCATCAAAGACGTAGCCTTGTAACTCGCACAATGCTTTTGGTGGCGGTACTTGACTGCCGTCAGGGTAAACTATAGCATCTCCAGAATCTTTCCAACTCTGATTTTGGGTACCCATTGAGGAGCGTGATTTGTACTCTTGAAACCCATCACCATCCAAGTCCCCATACTGGTCGATCCATTCGAGACAGCGTAGCGCCACATCACGGTAGTTATGCAGCAGCGAATCATCTCCCATCCATTTCCAAGCTTCATGGAGGGTAATCAAGTATAACGGCGTCGTATCAGCGGTGCCATAGTAGGGCGTGTGCGGAACTTTATGGAAATGTGCCAGTTCACCGGAGCGAAGTTCATGAGGCATTTTCCCCGGTTGGGCGTCGCGCCAATCGTCTATCTCGGTTGCCTGAAGTTGAGCAAGTCTCTGTAGTGCGCCGCGTGCAAAACCAGCATAGATCATCATGTTTTGCAGGCTGACGATTAAACTATCCCGTCCAAAAATAGTTACGAACCAAGGAACTCCCGCCGCAGGTATCCAAACATCAGGGGGTAAGTCGCGATCGTATAGCCGCAGTGCGCCCATATCCTCAATGGATTGATGGTACAGGCTATATATTTCCTCGTTAGCTGTTGTCAGTTTGGTTGCATGGTCAAGCCACTGCTGCTGTAGCTTTTCTGTCTCAGATGATACGTGATAACATTCAGAGCTAGGTTCGTGAACTTGGTCGGACTCCACGAGAATGTAGTAGCCGCATGAATGCCAGGTGGCGCCAGGGTCAAGCGCCACCTCAAAAGTGATGCGACCGTTAGCGTAGAAAGGTTTAGATGTGTAGTTGTCCAGTCGGTAGGTGAAGCGGCGATAGAAGTCGCGGTTAGTGTAGGCTGTATGCAGTTCGCTACTTTCCTGGTCCAAGTGAGTTATAATGTGTCCCCGCCGGAAAAATTTGTGTGCTTTGACCTCAAAAATATCCGCAAAGTCTGAGCGCAGCGCAATTTCTAAATTAAAGCGGACTGGCTTCAGACCATAATTCGTGATGTCGAGATCCTCGTGAATACCTGACCCGGCAATTCGGTTGATAACAAACCCCACGGAACCTTGGGCAATCGGACCATCTTCGGTAGTTAACTCCGGATTTGTCAGGTATATCCGTGCAGCATAATATGCTGTGGTGCTGGAATTTAATCGATCCCAGGGTTGACCGTTGGCGGAGATTGCATAGTAGCTCAAAAAGCGGGTGTCATTCATAAAGACACCGAGTTCTCCATCGGTAGTAATCTGCCCGTCCTGTTCAGTCACCATAAAGGTGCTACCTTGATTGATTGTCAGGGTCGGGGGACCAACATTCACGCGAAACGGCATATTTTACTCTTTAAATTGTAGGTTTTGGTGGCACTATGTTTAACGTTCTAGTTAGAGTGCTGACGACAACATCTACCCCAAGGTAGACATACTTGTTCTGGTGGTAGTAATTTGTGGGCGTTTGGCAACGGATGAGATAACGGATGTAACGGATAATTTACAGGGTAGACCACAATATAACCGTAGGGGCGGGGTAACCCTTTTCCAGAAGGTTCAAAAAAATTAATTACAGGCTTAAGATCACTGTTTATCAACAAAATTATTCAAGGTAGTTAGCCAATCAACTACCTCTAACTCATTATTTACTGCAAAACGTTCTATATGTTTAACATTAGTCGTAATAATAGTTACCTTGTTATAGTATTCAAATTGCTGCAACGCTTGCGCTGCTAGAATAGCATCGCAATCTAAACTTTTCTCATCGGATGTTGGTTTCCCTTGACCTCGCACTTCTGCCCAAAATATAGCAGCTTGTATGAATGTTTCTGAATTAATAGGTATTAGACTGTAATTTATAAATTGATTAAGTCGCTCAAGACTTTTGTTATTATTTTGCCTTATCAACTCTCGCCTGATTTCGTAAGCAGAAATTTCTGGTGTTTTTAAAGCAATATTATTGTCTCGCAAAAATTGCATCCATTTTATTACTTCTGGCTTTATTTTAGGATGAGTGACTTGTGATAAAGGATGAGCATCTAGTAAAACAACTTGTTGCATTAAACAGAAAATTTCAATCGTGAAGTAAACCAACTTCTATATTCGGATAAACTTCCTCATCATATCCTGAATTATCTTGTAGCCACTCATCTACAAGCCCAATCATTGAATCCAAAGCTTGCATGTCATTTTGGTTGTTCACCTGATTTATTGATGAAACAACAATGTCACTATCTTGAACTAAAGCTGAAACAAATGTTGCTCCAGAGTAAGACCCCTCTAAGAATACTTTGACATCTTTCTGACCGGGATGTTTAGTGACCGTGTAATAACCCGTTCGACCTGGAGGAGTTATATTTCCAAACACAGCAATATTCGAGGTTTTTGACTGTATTAATTTATCAACCTTTTCTTTGACTTCTAATAATTCTTCTAAGCTAAGATTATTTAACTCAGCCAGAAGCCCTAATAATGTGTAAAATCTCATAGCATCAAAACCCTAAACACTCTAATTATATAGTAAAAGGTGATAAAACTTTACGGCTAGTCAACCACCTGGAAACGCAAGGGCAGAGTATGGCGAAAGGGTAGTCGAAACCTTGAGTCAGACACTTATAAGAGAATATGACAGAGGATTCAGCCGCCGAAATCTGTTTAGAATGATCCGCTTTGCCGAAGTTTTTTCTGATGAGCAAATTGTGTCAACACTGTCGGCACAATTATCGTGGTCACATTTTATTGAGCTACTGCAAATGACTCAAGGTGAAATTCGAGTGGCGGAGTACCTTACTGAGTTACCACCACAACCAGTTTTGCAAGCCAAATTGCGCGAAGCTATTCGAGTCGCCCGTGAACAAATGGAACGGAAGTGGTGATCAGACCCTTCTATATCTCCTCTACCTCAAGTTGAGCCGCTGTCACTGCGTCAAAAGCGAAAGCAAAAACTAGCGGCATCGGACATTTGAATAAACAAGTGGAAGCAATGGCTACGATTGTAGCAATCACTGCTGATCCCGACCACAATCTTTCCTCAAAAGTTAATCCCTTTTTGGCTTTAATCATTCTGAGAACATGAGTTGGAATAGGTTCAGGCATTACTGCCCCTGGAGGAAAAGCCCAGTAGTTGTCACACCGTTCTACAACTAAATCAGTCCAGCCATTTTCATGACACCATTCCTCAATCCATTCGTCACGATAATGTCTCATATGAAAGCTGGCAATTAGTCTTTGCATATTGTTTAACAAATAAATATATAGACATCAGCTATTTCTAACGACTTAGCCAATTCCTACAAAAGTAACGATTCTTTGATAATTATTAAGCTTTATTAATTTATTTGAGTCATCTGTAATAACAGTCAAATAAATGCTTTCTTTAATTAAAAGGTTAACAGGATATAGCGCCGCTTGGACTTGAAAGAAAATAAACTTTACTTAGGAATTGGAAATGCAATATTTCTCAACAATTTAGCAAGGGATTGATTTTAACTAGGACTTACGCACGCTCACAAATTGAGCATCATATGTATAACGGAATTCCGTCGTTTCATCTCGTAGAATTGACCACATGGTAAGGGCGCGGAGACCGCGCCCCTACGGTTTTATGGTCTACCCAAATGAATATTGCGCTCCGCAGCCCTACCGAAACCAAACCATACTTGAACGTTTCTGTCAATGCGATCGTCCTATTAACGTTATACTTACCTTCGTCTGACTATAGAATGAAGGAAACGCTGCATGCAAGTAAGGGCACAACATTGTTGTGCCCCTACTGTATTGCCAACTAATTAGCAGGGTGCGATCGCGCCTAATGATTATCCCTCCTGCTTGAGGACTTCAAAGGCATTTACAAAGGAAAAATTAATTTAAGTTATATGATGCCGTAGTCTCGGTTAACACACCATACAAATTTAAGATTTACTTAAAAATCAACTCTTAATATTAAACATCACCACAATATTTTGTGGCAATGAGTTGATTGTTTTTGTAAACTAGAACTTTGCCGTAACCCTGATCTTTAACAGCAACATAAAGGTAATTGTTGTTTCTAAATCTGTAAAGGGTATCTCCTTTAGAGTTCTTTGCTACTGTACCCCTGTCGATGACAAGATTGGGACGTTGAAGATTAGTGGGAATATTATAGGCTTTGTAACGCAACGTCCCATTGCCTAGACTAGAAACTTCAACAATTAAGCCTTCAGCGCTACAGTTAAAAACTGATTGAGAGGCAAAAGCAGACGAAGGTATTCCCAGTGTCGCAGCCAAGACAGAAGCTGTTCCTGTAACTGTAGCCAATATTGCCCACAAGGATTTCATTTGTTTCTGATTCAAGCTTTTCATATTAACTCCTTAAATTTGAATACATTAAACTACAAATTGAGATTTCAGTTTTTCGGATTCTTTGTGCAGAAACATTTTGATTTATTTATAGGGATTTTAAGCCTCCTGCCGATGTATTGCTAGCATGGCATCGGTATCAGGACGTAGTCGTCGGGGAAATTAACAACAAAATTATAAAGCTTCTATGAAGCAATACACACTCCTTGGACAGAAAGTTGCTGGTAATTGCTAATTGCTAAT
>CAZZYE010000136.1:0-11945 GCA_964658145.1 uncultured Stigonema sp. | reverse complement strand
GTGCGCCCGCAAGCTTCAGGCGATCGCATGATTCATACTTTGATTCAGCAACGCCGTAATTCTATTATTAACCACGAATAGTGCATCAGTAGTAGCAATTGGTTGCATTGCTGCTATTCTCAGTAGTGCCTGAGTTAATTGCGAATATCTCTCAGATACTTCTTGTCTAATTTCCACAAGCGACTCAAAGGCAACAGCAGTAATCTCTGTTTCTCCAAATTGTTGAAGGATTTGAGCTTCTACTTTTGAAGCTTCATTAATTAAGTCCAATAATTGTGGGAGTATTTCCCAAACATGATCTGCTATTTGTGGAGGGATTTCTGCCATAAATTTTGCGACATTTAACCTCACTAAGTCGCTTTAATCCGGTTAATAATTCGTAGCCGGATTACTTCCGCAACATTTTTAGCTTCTAGCTTAATGTACCTGTTTACTAAGATGATACACTTACTCTAGTTTCAGGCTCAGCAACAATTCTCCAGTCTTGAGGTCTACTAACGCCGATCCTAACCTCGTCACCAAGGTAGTTTTGGCATAAATAATAGTTAGTACCATATGAGCAAAGTGCATCATCTGGTCGCCTCAATTCGTACTCATAGTGAGGGACAAATTTATCCCTTTGTAGTAGAGATCGCAGTCTGTTGTATTGCTCCATACTATCTCGCCAGGAATGTAGGTAGTTATAACCTACCCATGCAGATCCATAGAGAATTCCTCTTTCTGGTAAAAGCAAGTCGTTGGTGTGATAACAAATGTTTGTTGTATTACTCGTAATTATTACGATATTACCGTTGTGACGTTGTTCCAATAAAAACTCATGAACACGAATGTAATCAGCACCAAAGAGCGTTTCATCTAAATTTATTGATGTCATATGTGCTACTGAATTGGTTGAAGATGAAGATTTAGTTGTTTTCTTTGCTTCATGAGGTTCCTCTGCACTAGCGAAAGTGCCATCAAATTCGTAAGGCTTACCTTTGCAACCTGGATAATAAAGTAAGACTCTCCTTAATCCTTGTTGAAGGAGCCAGGTATCAACGCTCTCAACCGCTTTACATAAAGCCTCTGCAACAATGTCTTGGGCAGCAGTTAGGATAACTATCCCCAAGAGGGGTTAGTTATCCTTGGTACAGTGTTGCAGATAAAAATCAACACTCATTCGCGTAATTCTCCTTTACCAAATCCCTGATTTCCGCAGGAGAACGTCCCAATATACGAGCCAATTTTGTTACCTCGTGTGGGGTAGGGTTGTCTCCTCTTTTAATAGCAAGTATTCGGTCAAATGGTATTGCCGACTCCTCTATTTCTGTGAAGCTTAAACCCGATATAAGTTCTGATAATTTTTTCTGTTCTGGTTGTGGATTTACATTAGAAATTTGAATCAACCATTTATCTATTTCTCCCAAGCGCGGCGGCGGAATTCGCAAGCGACTACAGGCATCTAAGAGATCAAGTCCAAGAATTGCCACCCATCGCAGGACGGATGACAGTGATTGCCCAGGCTCGGTAGACACTGATTGCAAGCGCTCCCGTAAGTCCTTCAGGTCGAAAGTGATGCGATCGCGTTCTTTTCCCATAAATACAGTGTAATCAATTTCAGTCTTTTTTCAGGATTTGTCATTTTTGGATGACAAAAGATGACAAAAGTGATAATCTGTAAAATATGCTAATTTTTCCCCCAAAGTGAATCATGCTGAAACTTCGATATTTACCTAAAACAGGAATAGCACCACGAGAGTTCTGCCGCATTTGCTTCGACATCGCATCTTTATCGCCGATAGACATAGCAGACTACGAAACAGAGAGCGACTACCGACAAAAATGTATCCGCCTTTTAGCAGAAACACTGGGCTTGCAGGAGTGTACAATTCGCGCTTGGGGGCGAGATTTAAATTTCCAAAAAATGCCGGACTATCACAAGCTTACGTTGGCATATGCTCTGCAAGCTGCCAATGTGCTTCAGGAGCAAAAATGCAAAGCCGCCTAAAATTCAAAAGATGTCCACATGCTGGGGAGCAGAGAGGGACATCTTTTGAATTTTTCATCCCGTAGACATCTAGGACAAGACATCCAGGAGAATTTTAACTATTCAGGAGGATTATAACATGGTACTGGCTACAGCGATCGCCCCGAACCATCTATCACTTGCCCTTGCCTCCACTCCACCAACTTTAGAAGCCAACATCATCAAAGCCGCCGAAATCTGGGAACAAGCAAACAACCTTTTAATAGACGCTGGAAGACTGCTTTGTGAAGTCAAAACTGGCAACAAGCGTAAATTCCCGAAATTCCTCGAAACTGCTGCTCTGGAAAAATCCCAAGTCAACAAGCTCATCAAAGCAGCTCAAGCTGCTGATGAAATCCCCTCATCTGTCGCTACTCGACTGGGCTTGCCGATGCTCATCCAACTGGGGCAACCCAGAAACGAAGCTGCAAGAGTTGCGATCGCCCATGATGATACGCAGCTATCAGTTGCTCAGAAAATTAAAGAACTCCGCGCCCCGACACAACGTAAAAAGGTCAAGCCAATCAGATTTATTGGTGGGCAAAAAGGCGGTGTCGGGAAACTGCGGATTGAGGTTCCGGGATGCGCGGAAGCAGTAGAACTTGAGAGGGACTGGCTTGAATCCGGATTGCCCCCTTTGCAGTGGTTGCAAGGTCGTACCGTAAACGCTCAAAACATTTTTACTGAAGAAGAAAAGAGTGCAGTTGATGAAAGCGAGAAAGTTACTCTGTCCGTAGAAAAAGCGGTCATACCATACCAAGATGCATCGGATTCTGTTGAAGCGATCGTGAGTTCTGCCAAAGATCTAAGCGAATTACCGCAAACAACAGTGGTGCAGGAATTGCTAGAACAAGGATTGATTAAGGCGTGGGTGGGGGCACAGATAGGGCTTGAAGTTGAAGCGAAGATTGCAGAATTTGTTGCGGCAAACCCTCTTCCCCAAGACGAAGATCAGAAACCCGCTTACGCGAGCAAACTCAACAAGCACATCAAAAGCTTACTGCAAAACAACCACACTCAAGCGGACGAGCAAGCAACGGCTCAGTCCGAACTGTCAGCGTACATTGAGGAGCAATCAGATACCATTGCTGATGCTCCTTCTGTGGATGATGAAGCAGTAGCCAGCGCACCATCCCCTATTGCAACTGAAATACCTGCTCGTGAAGAAGTTGAAAGCGATACACTCACACTTAATTCTCCAATCCTCCCCACAGAGCGCTACTTACAGGGCTGGAGTGTGGGAGAGTACGCAGTTCCCAATACCACTTACGGGTATCTGCCTATGAGTTTCCGGGTATGGTGCCTTGGTCAACCAGTCTTAATTGTGGAAGTGGCTGGCAGTACAGGCACCGTACAAACCCTGACTGTTGCACGGCACGACGGCGAGACGCATCACGCGATGGGTGATTGGCTAGAAGAAACAACTGTTGCTCCATTGACACTACCCACCACAACTGAACCCCAAGGAGCTACGCCCTCTGACTGCTACACAAGTGCCACCCCCACACTGCGCTACAAACAAGGTTGGAAGGTCGGAGATATGGCTCTTGCTAACACGGTAGGTGGTGAATATTTTGTGAACTGGTGCGAGGGCAAGCCGATCAGAATTGAACAAGCCACTGGTGGCGTTGGTGAAATTCAAATTCTCAGAGTAAGCCGACATGATGGCGTGAGCGATATGAGCTATGGGAACTGGATAGAGGATGTACCAGCAAACCCAGCAAGTGATGACAATCCTCCTTCTGAAACTGCTGAATTCGCATCCCTGTACAAAGTACTAGGAACATCAAAGAAAACCGCTTGGTGTTTGAGCCAGATGGTCCGGACGAGATCGCTGATTATCTACCCATGCCTTGGGTAGATAATCAGTCACCTGAATCGCCTTGGGAGCCAATAACTGAGCCGGTGCCGGCTATAGATTACGCGGCACTCTCCTCCTTCCTCAAAAAAGTGCACAACTGGGAAGAAATCGCCTCTGTTGTAGGTCGTAACGCCAGTACATTTGCTGCTGCTGTGAAGGATTGGACCCCAGAGCAAAAGCAAGTTTTAATAAACCACACCGTCAACTATATGTCAGACAACCCAAAAGCAATTTTCTTTCACGAGTTTGATTGGATGCCAGTTCAGTCTCTGGAAAAAGCATTCCTCAAACTGTCTTTTAAGGTTCGGGATATAACAGATGGGATTGGCGCCGCTAAGTGGCACAATGGTTGCCAGTTCGTCAGCGTCTCCGGTTATTGCAAGGGGGAAGCAGAAGTTTGGACATTTTTGAAATCTGATAAGAGTCAAATTAAAGCCTACGGGCGTGATGATTTTGAGGTCATTGGATTCTGAGGAGTTGCGAACGAGTGTTGCCGCGATCAATTATTTTGGAGGTTGCCTTCATTAGTCAAGGCGATCACTGGTGGCTGTCAGGAAAGTTGGAAATATCAAGTCCCCAAAACTAGTGTTCCAGTAGGGCAAAGATTAAATTTCACTTTTCGTCCGTACATCAAAGGCGCTGCCTAAGTACAGCCCGATCGTAAATTCGGCTCGAATTGAAATAATGAACCGCAGAGGAGCCAGCGCGGCAGGAGGGAAACCCTGCGTAGGGAACTGGCGATCTTCGTAAGCGTTGCGATCTTCCGGTACTCCGGCGTCAGCGATCTTCTCCCAAGGGGAGACGCTTCGCGAACGAGGAACGAGCGTCACCCGAAGGGCGTCGCGCACGAGAACACAGAGTCAGACATCGGGCTTGCCCCTTCGGGATCGCCTGATTCATATTTTGGTTCAGCGACGCCATCAGATGAAATGTATTTCTGTATGTGAAAACAGTGATTGAAAATAGCGAAAAAAAAGATGAAAAAAGAATTATTTGATTTTCAAAAAACCACGGTAAATAAAGTTGTTGAGTTGCAAAGCCACGGGGAACGCACCACCTTATTGATAAGCTTAATGGGAACTGGCAAAACTGTTATGGCAGCTTGGCTAATTGAGCAGATGTTTCTCAAGGGCAAGCGATGCATGTTTTTAGTAGATCTAGATTGTTTGGTCAAGCAAATTTGCACAGAGTTAACCGAATGGGGGATGCCCTTTACTTTGCTTAAAGGAAAGAGTAAGTATGACAGCACATTGCCGATAGTAGTCGCTTCCGCTCAGACAATTGATAGCCGCAAAAAGAAGGGTGCAACTTTTCAAGATTATTTGTGCAACTTTGATTTAATCATCATGGATGAGGCGCATAACCTTAGCTACAGGGCGATCGCCATCGACATCCGCAATCACTATTTAGAGAATAGCGACGCCAAAATATTAGGATTGACAGCTACTCCGTGGAGACTTAACAAAAAGCAGTACTTAGGTCAGTATTACAATAGCGTAGTGGTGGGACTGCAACCTCCAGAGTTAATTAGGATTGGTCGAGCGGTTCCTTGTAGAATATTCAATTTTGATGACTACTTTGATCTTGATGAAATAGCTCTGGGAGACGATGGCGACTACCTCGACACTGATATGGAAAAGCAAAGTATTAGTATCAAACAGCTTCACCGTGTTTATGGTGAGTGGAAAGCGCTAACTCCTAATCACTCAACAATAGCTTTTTGCTCAACAGTTGCCCATGCTAAAGCGCTGGCTGAATATTTTACAAGCGAGGGTGTATCTGCTGCATATATTACTGGAAACACTCCTACAGAGGAAAGAGAAGCGCTTTTCAAAAAGTTGGGCCAAGCTTATCGCAAGTTGACGAAAGAATGGCATCCAGACATACATTCAGGAGCAAGTAAAATTGCTATTGCCACCGCAAAAATGCAAGAAATAAACGGAGCTTATGACGATTACATAAAGGATTTAGAACTGAGGGCGTAGAATGTTAGCCACAAATTCCACTTTGGTAAAAGGCTGCGGGACTCGAATTTACTTTTCTAATCGGTGGGGCAGGGATGGTCACTTAATAAAGGCTCCACTACAAGGTAATCGCTCCTTTGGGCAGGATATCAGCGTTCTTTGAAAATCTGATTGAAGCACCAGCAATAAAACATCAAAAATCCCAATCTTCCTCTTCTTCAAACCACTCCGATTCCCAAACTTGTTCATTATATACTTTAGTCGCTTGAGATATTTTCAGGTTATGGGCTGCTCTCACACACTTTCTCGGTTGCCACCCAATAGTCGGATATTGTCTGGTGCACACGTCTTACTGCATTTTTACAATCATTAATCACTAAAATGTCCAGTCCCAAATGTTTCCTCATTTGGACTCCCAGCAATATAGCTTGCTCCTCATGATTTTCAAAGTTATATTCCTCAAATTCAGGAGTTGAAATTGTCAACACCCTTGTCCAAGCATTGCTTTCATACACAGCCTTAGCAACTACCACATTTACTTTTTTGGGTGTCCAATCGTAGGTATCCAAAAACTTGTTTAGTGCTTCTTCATTTTCTAGGTCAATATCAACCTCTAACTCAGCAAACAAATTAGTAATATCTGCCCCTGACCAGTAGCTGGAATACCATTCCCTAATTTCTTCTGGAGAGAAGTATTTACAGGCTTCGTCGAATGATATGATTTCCTACCCAGCATCTGTGACTATTTTATTATTGGTTGTGCTGCTGATTGTCAGGTTTTCTTCTTCCATCCAAGGGAAGAAATTGTTTTTGGATTTTTTCTTTCTTTTAGACATGAATAAACCCATTCATGCAAGCAATATCCATTTTCATAAAGGTTTTTCTAGCCGGGGATACCACAAAGTAAGTCCGCATAAACTGGCTTGGAGCCTTTATCATAGAACTGTTGTAAAGTTATCCTTTTTTAGTTCAATCGTCCCATTCAGCTTCTTTTAGTTCAAGACTCTCTGGTAGTTGATGCCATCATTACCTTTATCACTGAGAAACATTTAGAAGATGCCACTTCACTGTGGGAACCGCTACTTCGCGGTACCAGACAGGAAGACGAATAAAGAAGACAGTTAAGACAGTTAACTACCTTAGCATGTACGAACTAAATTTTAGTAAAAACCACATTGCCCTCACCTTGCAATTCAGTGATGTCGAAAACCTTTGACATCAAAACGCTGAGTACTATCTGGACGAGTGGTATCTGGCTTGAAAGGTGGGTAAGTCGTTACTATTGACTCACGCAGTCAGTAATTAAGGCAACGAGTCAGCTGAATGCGCCTGTGCTTGCTTCAGGCTAGCCCGCAGTTGTGCGGCTAACACCTGTACGTGCGGCGAATGCATCATAGTCATATGGTTGCCTGGAACAACATGAATGGACCTAGTGGTAGAAAACTTGTTCCAGCCCAAGGCTGGCTCTTTTAGCATCTTAACCCTTTCTTCATCCTCAACAGCATCCTCAAGTAGATTAACCTCGCTAGCGCGGAAAAGGGCAATTCTGCTTAGAAGCACTTGCAGCGGCAAATAAATACGATGAGCTTGATAGTTAGCCTTGTAAACTTGCACTAGCCCCCGAACTGACTTTATTCCCGCCTCTTGTGGCAACAAGTTGACCCGGATCAACTGTTCTTTCAGATAGTGTAATTGCTCAACAGGAGTCAGGGAAGCGAGAGTCTGTTTGGATACCTCCAAGTTGAGGGAGAACGTGTATCCAATGAAGCTGGCAAAATTAGTCAGACAGTCCGTATCATCCAAATCAACACCTATCGACTTTTTACTAAGAATTGGCGCAACAACATCGATAATTGCCAGTAGCGCTACCTCATATCCTTTTTTGTGCAACTGAATCGCCATCTCAAAGGCAACTATACCTCCAAACGAATGCCCACCTAGCAGGTAAGGACCTTGGGGTTCTTGGGTCTGTATTGCTTCAATATAGTAGGCAGCCATTTCCTCGATGCGAGTGTGAGGCGGAGATTCTCCATCCAGACCTAATGCTTGCAGACCATAAAAAGGTTGATCAGTACCAAGATGACGCGCCAAATCATAGAAGTAGATAACATTTGCACCTATTCCAGGCACACAGAAAAAAGGTCGCTTTGAACCGTTTGGCTGAATTGCTACCAAGGGAGACCAATAAGAGGAATCTGAATCCCTTTGGAGAATATTTGCTAACTCTTCAACAGTCGGACTTTGAAAGAGTGCTGCTAAGGGGAGATTTTTCCCAAACTGCTGCTGAATCTTAGCCATCAAGCGGACAGCCAAAAGGGAATGACCACCCAAATCAAAAAAGTTATTCCTGACTCCAACTTTGTCAACCTTCAGAACCTCTGACCAGATTTGCGTTAGTTGCAGTTCTAGTTTGTCACGGGGTGGGACAAAGTTGTCTAAGCTACTGCTCTTGGACGGTACTGGGAGAGTGAGGCGGTCTAGCTTGCCATTTGGTGTCAAGGGTAGAGCCTCTAGCATCACGAAAGCACTTGGCACCATATAATCAGGCAGTTTCTGTTTGAGGAAGTTACGTAGTTCGTCGCTTGTGAGTGTCTGTGTAGGAACAACGTAGGCTACTAAGTGTTTGTTTCCTGGTACGTCTTCCCTAGCTATAACCACATTTTCCCGTACACTAGGGTGTTGAGTCAGGGCTGCCTCAATCTCTCCCAACTCAATCCGGAAACCCCGCACCTTCACTTGAAAATCCTTTCTGCCTAAAAATTCAATGCTGCCATCTGGTCTTAAACGACCCAAGTCTCCCGTGCGGTAAATTCGCCTTGAATCACCTGAGCGATCGCTCTTAAAGACCAATTGTGTCAGATCTGGTTTACGCCAATAACCCAGCGCAATGTATGGACTTCTAATAGCAATTTCCCCGTAAATATCAGTCTTTTCACCAGCTTCATTAAGCAATAAAATTTCAGTTTCTTCAACTGAATAACCCACTGGGACGGTATTGCCAGTGATTTCCGTTTGCTTATTGATGAAATACTGCAAGGTGACGGTCGATTCCGTCGGTCCCAAACCATTGACAAAGATACATTCGTTAGAGAAATGTTCTTTATACAAGTCAACATCTGTTTTGACGACTGACTCTCCCCCTAAGACAACTAGGCGAATCTGAGTCAGCTTCTCATCCCCACTCAGAGTACTAACAAAGTGCCGATATAAAGTCGGTGTCGAATGATAAATTGTAATATGATGCTGTTGCAACCACTGGGATAGATCGGTTAAACCTGACTCCTTGATATTTATTGGGTAGAGGGTAGCACCATTTAAAATGGCAGCAAAGATATCCATAATCGCAGCATCAAAGCTATAGGATGATAGCAATGTCAAACCGTCCTGCTCGTTGATGTGAAGATTATTAGTGTAGTTTCTGATAAAATGCAAAACATTGCGATGGTTCTGAATCACCCCTTTCGGCTGTCCTGTGGAACCCGATGTATAGAGGATGTAGGCAACAGTATCCGGTGAGATTTCCAGGGCTATTTCATCATCGCAGCCAGTAAAACTGATCTCATCTATATTGATCAACGGGATAGTACCTCTAGTTAATTCTTGAGCGCGAACCAAGTTTTTATTGTTAGTTATAACAGCACTAGCCAGTGAATCCTCTAGAATGTAAACAACTCTATCACTGGGATAATTTGGATCTAGGGGAACGTAGGTTTTGCCAACCTTCAGAACTCCCAAAATGCCAGCAATCATTGGTGCATCGTGTTCAAACAATAAAGCGATTTTTTCTTCGCTGGATGTGCATTGAAACAGGATTGCCTGTGCTACCCGATTTGCACGGCAGTTTAATTCACTATACGTCCAATGATAATTCTTTGTATGGACAGCGATATTTTGGGGATATTTCCTAACTTGCTGCTCAAATCGAGCTGGGATTGATTGTTCAATATCTTGTTTGCCGAAGGTAATGAAGCGGTTGGTGGGAGAGACAACGTTACCACGACTTTTTAAATAGTAGCGATCCGTTTCTGTTAACAAGGGCAAGGTAGAAATTTGCTCTTCCGGGTTAGCGACGACACCTTCGAGCAATGTCTGGTAATGCAAGAGCATTCTAGCAATTGTATCTGCATTAAACAGATCGGTATTATAGACTAATTTCAGTTGGATTGCCTGTTTTTGTTCTGCCACATATAAGGTTAAGTCGAACTTGGAAGCAGCTTCTTCAATGAATATAGGTTCTACATCTAGCCCCGACAGTTCCAGTGGGATGTCCTCCTTGGGGAGCAGATTAAACCACACCTGAAAGATAGGGTGACGGCTGAGATCCCGTTCTGGCTGCAATTGCTCCACCAAATGCTCGAAAGGCAGGTCTTGATGTACATATGCTCCTACAGCCACTTCCCGCACCCGCGATAAAAGCTGCTGAAAACTGGGATTGCCTCCTAAGTGGGTACGCAACACTAAGGTATTGACAAAAAAGCCAATCAGTCCTTCAATTTCTGCACGGTTGCGGTTGGCAATGGGCGTTCCTACGCAAATATCATCCTGATCGGTATAGCGCCATAGTAATGTTTGGAAAGCTGCTAACAGCGTCATAAACAAGGTGACACCTTCTTTTTGACTCAAATTCACTAGTGACTTGCTCAGTTGGCTAGAAAGTGTTATGGATTGCTGCGCCCCTCGAAAGGTTTGTTGTGTTCTTCGCGGACGGTCAATAGGCAGTTCCAGCACAAAGTTCGCGCCTTTTAGTTGTTGCTTCCAGTAAGCTAATTGCGACTCGTGACCCCCTTGTTGCAACCACTGCTGCTGCCAATAGGCAAAATCTGCGTATTGAATTGGTAGTTGTGGTAGCACTGCTGGCTGGTTTGTACAGTAGCCTTCGTACAGTGCTGCTAACTCCCGCACAAGTACACCCATTGACCAACCATCAAAAATAATGTGGTGCATTACCAATAACAAGACGTATTCTTGTTGTTGCAACTGGAACAATTCGGCTCGCACCAATGTTTCAGCACCTAGGTCAAACCCTCGCAGTGCGGACTTCGTGACTAAGGAATGGCAAGTCATTTCGCGCTCAGTTTCTCCAAGTGCTTGTAAGTCTACTACTGGTAATGGCAAACTTAAGCTCTTGGCAATGACTTGAACTGGTTGCCCGTCCTGTATAGCAAAGTTGGTACGTAAAACTTCGTGACGGCTGATAATATCGTTGAGGCTTTGTTGTAGCGCCGCGATGTTGAGTCTCCCGCAAAGACGCACAGCCACTGGGATGTTGTAAAAGGCATTGCCTGGTTCTAACTGATCCAAGAACCAGATCCTCGCTTGGGCAAACGACAATGGCAGCGCTTCCGGTCGTCTCATCGGTAACAGTGGCAAACCTGCTGATGAAGAACCGGACTGTAGCGCTGTTTCAATGCACTGTGCCAATGTTGATACTGTGGGGTTCTTAAACAGATCGCGCAACGGTATCTCTACTGCCAAGTTCGTCCGGATGCGTGAGATGATTTGGGTTGCCAGTAAGGAATGTCCACCATGCTCAAAAAAGTTATCGTCAACCCCCACCTGCTTAGTGAGAACTTCTGCCCAAATGTTTGCTAGTATCTCCTCAATGGGTGTGGTCGGTGCAGTAAAGGTTTGTTCCAACTCCGAACTTACTGTCTTGGGTGCTCTCAATGCGCGGCGGTCTATCTTGCCATTGGGTGTTAATGGCATGGCATCCATCAAGACAAAGGCAGTAGGCACCATGTATTCAGGTAGCTTATCCTGCAAAAAGCCGCGTAATTCACTTGGGGACGGGGGGACTTGTTGTGTCACTACTACATATGCTACTAGCCGCTTGTCACCAGGAACATCCTCTCTAGCCATAACTAAAGTCTGTTGCACTGCCGGATGTTCACCTAGCTTGGCTTCAATTTCTCCCAACTCGATGCGGAAACCCCGGATTTTTACTTGGTTATCCAGGCGTCCTAAGTACTCAATGTTACCAGTGGGCAAATAGCGTGCCCGATCTCCAGTCTTGTACAGGCGTGTCCCCTGCTCCTGACTAAAGGGGTTGGGGATGAATTTCTCTGCTGTCAATTCTGGGCGGTGAGCAGCGCGTTGCGGGGGTTCCCCCCGTTGT
>CAZZYE010000135.1:0-11948 GCA_964658145.1 uncultured Stigonema sp. | reverse complement strand
GTACAGTTGTATAGCCTTATACTTCTAGTCTCTTGGCATCAATATTAGCCTATCGTATGCATTAGTCTTGCCTATCCATATATTATTGCATTTTGTAGGCAGTCGTGTGATTATTCGATACAGGCTATCACTACTATATGTTAATAAATTTACTTCACTTTGAAACTCCCCATGTCTAAAGCCAGGAGATTCTTAAGAACTCGTTGTCGAACCTTTAAAGGCGTATTCAATGCGCCTCTACACACTCAAAACAACTACCTAGACGAGAGATATTGCAATTGTGCTTACGTTTTGCTTTAAAATTGTTTTCTGAGTCCATCACAATGCCAGTTAGGTACGCTCGACATTCTGCCAAGGCATCTTACGTTCGGAAGATTCCCCCCGAAAATGCCGCATTATTTGCAGTGGTATAGGCTTGCTAAACAAAGTAGTAAGTACCTGCGCTCCGGGATTACTCCGTACTAGAATGTTTCAATGCGTAGATGGTTATTCTTACTTACCAATCTATTATAGCAAATACGAAGTTGTAAAACAGCTTTCCGGTTTCATCCCCATGACTAAAAGTCACGCGGCTCTCACCTCGTTTCTTGGTAAAAGTCCTTAATTTTCCACAGGTGTATTAGTTGTGGTAAAGCACCTTAGTAGCTACAGTCAATTTTTTTAAAGTTTATTGTGTGAGGAGTAATAATGAAAGCACGTCTACTAGCTTTTGCTGGTGGAGTAAGTTTCCTGTGCTTACTCGCTGGCTTGTTACCTTTAAAAGCATTTGCCTCTTCAAAGCCAGATACCTCAAGTCCTTCAGTATCCCAACCTTTATCTCAGGGCGGCAACATTCCCAGCAAAGACAACCCTTCCCCGCAATCAGACTCTACAGAGGATCAAGTAACCTCTGTATCCCAACTCTCAGATGTGAATCCTACTGACTGGGCTTTTCAAGCGCTGCAATCTCTCGTCGAGCGCTATGGTTGTATTGCTGGGTATCCGAATGGCACTTACCGGGGCAATCGGGCTATGACTCGCTATGAGTTTGCGGCAGGTTTGAATGCCTGTCTGAATCGCGTTAATGAACTAATTGCTACGGCAACAAGTGACCTAGTCAGAAAAGAAGATTTAGCCACACTCCAGAAACTACAAGAAACATTTGCGCCTGAACTAGCGACACTGCGAGGTCGTGTGGACGCTGTGGAAACTCGCACGGCTCAAATAGAGGCTAATCAGTTTTCTACCACTACAAAATTGAACGGCGAGGCAATTATTGCAGTGGTTGATGCTGGCGGAGGTGCGCCTAACACAGCTAACCCTAATGCCACCTTAGTTGATCGGGTGCGGTTGAATCTCACTACCAGCTTTACAGGTAAGGACTTATTAATTACTGGACTGCAAGCGTATGACTTAGGGGGTGGTAGGAGCAGTATTGGCGGTGCTTTAGGCTTAGTACCAAGTGGTCCTTTACAGGGTCTGAGTGCTAGCAGTGCTCGCCTGAGTTTTGAACCCCAATTTCCTGGTACTGATGTTGCCAACCTATCTTCTATTGGTTCCAATTCAGTTCAACTTTATAAACTGGCTTACATCTTTCCAGTGGCTAAAAAACTAACTCTGTTTGTCGCGCCTCACGTGGAAGCAACAGATGCTTTTCCAGCGATCACCCCTTTTGCTAGTGAAGGACAAGAGGCGATCTCTCGGTTTGCAGGCTATAACCCTGTGGTTCGTATGTCCGGTGGTACTTCTGGTTATGGTTTGGCATCTGCTGTGGGCTTCATTTGGAATATCTCTAAGGAAGCGAACTTGGCTGCCTTCTACGGTGATGTTAACGCAGCATTTCCAGCTAAAGCTCCTGATATACTTCCCGGAGTTTCTGGTACGCCACTGGGTGCAGGCTTTTTTAGTGGTAGCAGTATTGAGGCAGCGCAACTGACCATCAAACCTAGCAAAAGTTTAGATATTGGTTTCAACTATGCCCACAGCTATCACGAAATCAACATTCTGGCTACAGGATTAGTTGCTCAAGATATTGGGTCGGCTTTGCCTGGGGTTGCTGCTGGAACACCAGTCGAAATTAACTCGGTGGGTGGTACTTTGACTTGGCGGTTTGCCCCGAAAATTGCTTTCTCTACCTACGGTGCTGCCCTCTTCGTTCAAAATGCTTCAAACCGTGTTGATGCTTCTACTACCTTTACCAGTTGGATGGTAGGTCTTCATTTTAGTGACCTCTTTAAAAATGGTAACAATGCAGGTCTGATCTTTGGACAGCCGCTTTTTGTTAGCGATGCTGGTGGTGCTGCTAGTTTGAGCCTTCCAGGTGAGCGCAGAAATACACCTTACCATTTAGAGGCTTACTACCGCTTTAAGGTCAGCGACAATATCAGCATTACCCCAGGAGCATTTGTCCTCTTTAATCCTGAAAGTGATAGTAGAAACGAAACAACAACAGTGGGTGTACTCCGCACCACTTTCACTTTCTAGAGACCTCTCCCCTTACCCCTCCCCTACGAGGGGAGGGGAATTTGGCTCCCCTCGTAGTATTCAACTCGTTCCTAGGACTTACGCACTATACGCTCTTAAGCATCATGTGGATGACAGAATTCGGTCGTTTCAGCTCGTTTCAGAAACAGAATTGACGACATTGTCAGGGCGTGGTTTCCGCGCCTCTACGACCGCCGTGTCTACCCGACTGTAATTAATTTGCGCGAAATGCCCCGCGAATCCGACTGCATACTTAACTATTTCTGTCAATGCGATCGTCCTAGTTCCAATTCGTCGAAATCCCGCCAGCGACAAGTAATGGAACTCTAATGTACGCGCTTGCTCAAAATGCTTACTACACTTGAGTTATAGCCATAATACGCCAAAGGGTATTATTCCTGCGATCAAGATTTTTCTCACATGAAAATCTCCCAACTACCCGATAGAACAACGGAATTACGTTGTTGTCGGAGAGTGAAAATTTTATCGTTATCACAGGAATCAATCCTTATCGTACATTAGAGTTCCAATACTTGTCGCACCCCATAGTTAACGGTTATCGGGATTTAAAATCTATATTTGCAGATGTGGACGATGAGTAGATTTTTGAGTTGTTAGAAAATTTTGGTGATTTGACGCCGTTCTCCCCAATTACCAAAAGAAAATTATTACCTCGTTATTTTTCTAAAATTTCTTCAAATTTATGGTTACGAATCTTAAAAAGGCAAAATTTTCTCTTAGCGTTAGAATGATCTGAATTCCAACTAAGTCCAAATCCCGAAGTTTTATTCACAGGAAGTGTGAGTGAGTGCAAATTCTGAAGAATCTCTTCCCTTGTTGGCTCTTTTGATAACTGGATTGCTTTAATAAAAGCTTGTGTTGCATCATAGCTAGTAGCAACACGCCAATAAATTTTTTGTTCCCATCTGTTTGCAGCTTGTTTCATATAATTAGATTTTTCTGCTAGACAAGGACTAACTAAAGTCAATCCCTCAATGGTATTTTTTGCCAGTTTTACACTCTCTTCTTCAGATAATGCCATAGCATTCAACAATTGTAGTTTTTGCTCTGATGGTAGAGTAGCATTTCTTCTAGCGAATGCAATTGTTGCCGAATTAGTTGTTACACTAGGTATTAAAAAAGCCGCTTTGCCCTTTTGTTGAGTAATATTTTTTATTTCTTTCTCAATATCTAGCGTAGGCTCAATTATGTGAATAGAATTAGGGGCTTTTTCCCCCAAATTAACAAAAGCGTCTTTAAAATCTGAGTTAAGGCTTTCGCTAAAGAGACTCTTTTCGTCATAAAAAATAACTATTTTATCTAAATGTAAATGATGCTTAATATACTGAGCATATTTTTGAGCAGATTCTTTCGTAGAACTAACAGTCCGAAAGAACACATCACTTTTTAGTTTGCTACTAGAACTTGTAGGAGAAACCATAGCTACTCGCTTTTGTTGGTAAATAGGTAATGCTGCGGCACTACTCTCACTGGCATGATGTCCTATAATTCCTAAAATATCTTCCTGCTCAACCAAATTTTTTGCAACTATTTTAGATACTTGTGGTTCATTTCCATCATTAGCAATAACTATCTCTAGCAAGCGACCATTTTTCCCCCCATGTTCGTTAAATTCAGTTTGAGCATCAGCCACACCCCTTAATACTTCTTTTGCTAAAGATTCATAGTAGTCAATAGAAACAACAACTGCTAGTTTCAAAGGTTTACCCTTTAGCCTAGCTCTAGCATTGTTGAGATAAATCTGAGGCACTGGATCGGCAATATCGCTTTCTATAGCTTCTCCAAATAATTTAATAGCTTGCTTGTATTCTCTTTTTTTGAAAAATTCAATACCCAGATCAAGATAAAAATTATGACTTGAAATAAAGGCTCTTTTCTCTCCGCTAGTCATCAATGTTCTAAAGCAAAGATATCCTATTTTTTCTTGAGAAAAGGTTGTCCGCCAGTCCATCGCAGAATCTCCTTCATCACCGCTTGAGTATCGTCTGCTTTTTTCTGCAAACCTTCAATTAACGGCTGGACTTCTGTCAGTTGAAAACCTTGCAGTTCAATTCCCATCCCAATATTGAAAGGCGTTTTTGTTCGCTCTTGAATTAAATCCGAAGGAGTAGCTACCCCTAACAGAGCAAAGGTGAGACGCTTCAATTCTGGATTGATGGCGCGTTGGTTGTAAAAATAGCGAATTAGGGCAAAAAAATCATCGAGGCAGTATTCTAAACCCAAAACGCTATCAATTTCATCGAGGAAAATCACAATTTGTTGATCAATTTTATTGAGAAGTATCTTCTCAATGAACTCGCTAAATCTTTTAGCTAGGGGCAAGCAGTCACGTTTCTGCCACCAAGTTTCCAAGTCAAATTGTTCCCACAATTGAAAAGCACTCAATAAACTATCAATGAGGCTCCAGTACCACTTTTCTGTCGTCGTATCGTTTTCACTACCAAATTCAGTGAGATCGACAAAAGCACTGGCAATTCCATCGTTTTGCAGTTGTTGCCTCGTCCGCACGCCTAAGCTAGACTTGCCCATCTGCCGACAGTTGAGTACATAGCAATAGCAACTCTGTTTTAAGGCTTGATAGAGATCTTTGTCTGCCTGCCGCATGACATAAGTTGGCGAGTCAATGGGAAGGCTGCCTCCTACCTGATATTTGTTGTAGTTCATAATACGCAGCAGAAATACTGATGATACAAATGACAGCGAGGCATTACTTTGTTGTCTTGTTTTCTTACTAATCCCATGCTCCACAATAGATAAATTTTCATTGGATCTAATTCTACCCAGCTTGAAGCTGTGACGACTGTTTTATATGCTTTTGCCAGATCTGCATCTTGACGCAAAATTGCTAATAGCCCCCGCAAATGATCCCTGTAGATTCCTTCTTCAGTGGGTGCTTGTCGTAACAATTGTTCCAAGCTTATGGGTTGAGTTGCCAAATGATATAGCGCCAACCGGATTAAATAGGGATGTCCCCCGATCATCATCATCAATTTCTCGACTTGGGAATCTCCCCACCCCAATCCGTGACGAATGGCTAAAGTCTTTATCTGTTCTAGGGTAAACTCTGATAGCTCGATAGGCTTGCCAACGTTGAAAGGAGATTGAGTAGCTCCCAGTTCGACGTACACCTCCGTTGAGTGAGAAATAATCAACCGCAGCTTGCTCCAAATAGGCGAGGTTTTTGCCTTCTCATGCCATAGTCGCAAGAGCGTCAAAAAATCCTGCGCGACAGCATAGGGAAAAATGCGCTCGACCTCATCCAACCCTAAAACTAAGGGACAGTTAATTTGGGACAACAAATATCGCTCAAAATAAGTAGTACAACCATGTCTTCGCTCAGAAGAGCCTTTCCAATAATTTGTCAATCGCTCTTCTAGTTCCAGCCGTTCTCCGACAATAGTGCAGAACCAACGCAAGAATTCTTCTGAATTATCTAACTTCTCTCGATCTGCTTCTGCAAGGTTAACCTCCACAGTACGAATTTCCACTTTCTTTTTAGCTTCAGCAAATATTCGAGACATCAATGAGGTTTTCCCCATCAACTTTGGGGCTTGAATGCGAATCAATGCACCGGATTTGAGAATTGCTTGAGAACAGTACAATTCAATATTATTCCGGGACATATAAAAATAGGATTCTAGGGGGACTCTGCCATTGGGATATTCAAGCGAAGGATACCCGACTCGCAAGCGAGCCGGAGGAGCAACCCATTCTGGCTTAAACTTGAAGTACAAAGTTATTAACTCATCTCGGTGAGAACAGCCGCGACTGTCTTCCTTTTTTGTTAGGGTAAATTTCCTACAAATATTGGCAAGATGAGATCTAACATTTTCCTGTGTACAAGATAAAACCTCTGCGATTGCTCGATCGTCTTTCCCTTCCAGGAACAGCCGTAAAACTTTTTCTTCCTGCTTGGTCAATTTCTCTAGGCTTCTGTCAAATGTTTCCTTTTGCATCCGTAATTAGGGTCAATTAGCTTTTGTGATCTGGTTTCCACTCTAAGCTTAGTTAACAAGCAGGCTGTGAGAGCAAGTGTTGAAGAATTTAAACAAACACAGAAATGATGGACTTATCCCCTAAATTTTCCCATTTCTGAGGGGATAAGGGTTAAGGCGACAGGTATGACTCGGAGCTTTTAGACACAGTAACAAGCTTGTTAGTCTTTCTACACAGAATCAATAGTACTGGAATTATTCTGAGTAAATAGTAATAGAAAAGCAAGGACAATGCTATTTAAAGCACCGTTAGTCAACATTAATTAAGCTATGTCTATTTTACTTCATGCTTCTGCATAACCTTGCTACTAACCCACATCACACAATAATGATATGATCAACAATAAGCTTGCATCTGTTTATAGCGCAACCCCCGACTCTGATTTAGTATTAATGTCTCATATTGCAGAGGAAGGGTTACGCCAAGCACAACAAACTTTCAACATGGCTCGTCAGAGTTTCATACTTGCATTAGTCATGACAGGAGCAAGTGCCATTGTAGGGTTTGTGGGTGTTGGATTTTTACTATCGGGGAAAGCTTCTGAGGGAACTGTGACGACTACTGGAGGACTTGTCTCAAGCATGGTTTTCACCCAGCTTGCCAAAGATGCTAGCGATCGCCTCGACAAAGCTAATGAACGTCTCGACAGAATAGCAACAAAATTCCAGAACGAAGTAGAGTTCCAGAATGGGCAAACAAGGGTCGCTGGTAAAGAAATTGATATAGCACCAACAGATGACGGTGCTGTTCATCGGCGTTAATCTGCCTGCTGAGTTTCTTGGGAATGCGAAAAGTGGTTTGGGTGTAGTCTGGATTCTCGCGCTTGGCTAGTTTCTCCTTCGGCTGTTCGGATTGCTGACTGTCCGAGTACTCAGGTTTTTGATGAATTTCTTGCAATTCGGATGGCTGAGTTGTTGGCTGTTCAGATTGCTGGCTGTCTAAGTACCCAGCTTTTTGACCAACAACATACATATTTATTTCCGGACGATTTGTTGGGTAGATGCAATCTGAGAGAACTATTGTTAAATTGCTGCAACACAATTCGGCAACAAAGAATCCAGCAAAGTATCAATACTGCTATCAGATAAATTCGGTATTGATAGCACAAGTTCTACTTTGGGAAAATCCCGTTTGATTGATTTGCGGTATGTTGGATCGTAGTGGAACTGCAAGATATCTTGCACCAATAATTCCCACTTACCAGCATCAATCAAGTGATACCACATACTTAATTTTTCCCAGCCACAATGAGATTTAAGTTTTTCTAGCTTTGCTTTTAAAATCTCAGGGTGAGTCACTAAATGCGGATATTCTTGTAAGAGAAATTGGACTCTAGCAGTTACAGGTAGTTCAATTTCCACACAACTAGCCTGTTTCATTTTCAGCCATAAAGACTGGGGCAAATAAACTTCCCCAATTTTTAGACTTTCCGATTCTACCCACACTGGCTGATGAGGATTAAAGCTTTGCAATTGTCGCAGTAACAGGGATTCAAAGTATTTTTGTGAAGGTTGAGGTGAAGGCTTATCTTCCCATTCTTGACCGAGTAGAGAACCGCGATGGTTAGCCAAACCTTCCAAGTCTAAAACTTGAACGCCTCGCTGACACATCTGGTGTAAAATATGGGTTTTGCCGCTTCCAGTTAGACCAGATAATATCTGGTAGGTGAACTTTTGCGGCAGATGTTCCATTTGGTGGCGGACATAAGTGCGATAAGTCTTGTAACCACCTTCAAGAAGCGTCACCCGCCAACCAATTTGCGTCAGCACTAAAGCCAAACTATTAGAACGCTGTCCACCCCGCCAGCAGTACACCAGAGGATAGTAGTTTTTTTCTTTTGCCGCAAAATGTTGACTTAAATGCTGGGAAATATTTTTTGATACCAAAGCAGCGCCAATTTTTCGGGCGGTGAAGGGGGATTGTTTGTAGATTGTTCCTACTTGGGCGCGTTCCGCATCATTCAATACTGGTAAATTAATTGCACCAGGAATATGGTCTTGTGCAAATTCGCTAGGAGAACGGACATCTATTATTTCACTGTAAGTTTCTGTCCAAGGCTCTTGAGTGTATTTAGGTAAAGGTGGCATTATGACGGTCAAACACTATCTTTATCAATTCTGGCACTACCATAACTTTGTTTGTGGAATTATGTGATTCTGCCATTTAGGGAAATTTTCAATAAATTTATACTTAAGATAGATGTATTTACTTGATAAATTTACTAATAAACTTGGTGCAGACAGCCATTCAGTCAAATAAAACAGAGAGTTGTGTGAGATGAAAAAGCTTGGATTACCTGTATGGTTTCCTTACCTCAGTTCGTGGTTAAGTGCCTTAGCTAGTCTGGTGCTGATGAGTTGGTTTATAGTGATCGTCAGGCGCAATAACGGCTTGTTGCTTTATCTGGCTACATTGGCGGACAGACAGGAACTGTTGACCGTCTTGTTGATATTGTTACTCATATCACCCATACCTGCGATCGCTCTTTTCCATCACTTTTTTCTCAGTCGCTTCATTCCCGCAATTCCAGGGGAAAAGTTCAACAAAACTCAAGGATTCGTTCCCGGACTCATAAGTTGGTGGGAAAGTTTATATAGCTGGTTGGTGATTGTCCTTTCTACGCTGATTGCAACGGTGTTTTGTACTCCTCTGTTACCTCTGTTCAAGCTGAACTACAAAACAATCATATCTACCGACAGCCAACCTCACCAAAATATACAAGTAATTTTTGCTCTTGTCTGGCTGCTTGGCGCTGCTATATTCTACCAGATTGAGTATTTAGTTAAGCTGCGTTTGGTCTTTGGTGATTCTGTTAGTAGTAAACCAGAAAGCGCAAATAGTGATGCATCAACAAACGTCGCGCCTGAAAGTATGGGGAGTGAAATAGGTGTAACACAGGTTCAAGCGACCGACAAACCAGCTAGCAAAAAGCCAAATGTTTTTGAATTTGTTGCAAAGCAGCGAAATTTACCCAAAAAAATATTTACAATTATTTTGATTCCCTTGGTAGCTCTGTGGGTATATTTATTTGCTAAATTACCAGAAGTTAGACAAACTATATCTGCAAATCCAGCTTTAGAAAATCCATCGTCTGCCATTTCAGAATTGGTAACGACTAAATCTAAATTACCTGATTTGCCACCGAAAAATGATCTAGCAACTAAATCTAAAACACCTGAGTCGCCACCGAAAAATGATAATTTTGAACTAGCTGTTAAAAAAGGTAAGCGTGCGGTAAAGCTCACAAAAACAGCACAGTCTCACGATGAGTGGAAGATAGTTGAGAATAAATGGAAAGACGCTATTGAACTCTTGGAAACTGTGCCAACTTCTAGCCCCAATTATGCATTAGCTCAGCAAAAAATTATACAGTATCAGGGTCATCTGGATTTTGCGAGGCAAAATGCTCTAGGTGGGTAGTTGGGGAGATGGGGAGGAAGAAATTGAGACATTGGTTAGATCCATCTGGACTAGAATAAAATCTCATATAAAGTTGAATAGGGACTATGGATAGCAAACCACTAGATAAGCAAGAGTTACTGACTTGGTTAAAACAGGGAGGATACTCAGTTTACAATGATAAAGTTTACACTGAAAGCAGGGAAACAGCTTTAAATGACAACAACAACAGTGAAGAGGTAGCGGTAGCAGAACCTTTGCCCGTAATACTGCCTATTTGTGACCCGCTTCTACCAGAGTCCATGAATACTATGAGCGTTATAGCAAAAACATACACACTAACAGAGTTTTCCTGGATAAACCACCCAGAAGGCGAGAAACCTTTCTGGGCGTATATTGAGTCTACAAAGTGTTTGACCAGTACGAACTTCTAGAACTTTAAGCGACAAGCTTATCGGGTCAATGATCTCACGGACGTAGTGTCGGGAAGATTGAGCGAGGCGAGGGCGTCAAAATTAATTGCAGGAAGCTTCAAGGTTTGGCGATCGCGTTGGATGTACCAACTGAGCATATGGAAGCAGCAGGCAATGCGGCTCAAGGTAAACTTAAGAACAATCACTCTTAAAAGGGATCGGGCAATTGCTTTTACGTTCGCGTCCTTTTTGGATTTGACGACCGGGAAATTTCGCGTCTCTACATTTTTTTTACAGTCCTCTTTAGAGGAATGAGCGCTATTAGCCTGCGATTTAAATCGCAGGCTAATAGCGTCTTGCCACATTTGAATTACAGCCACTTTCGTTTGGGTAAACCACAATGTAATCGTAAGGGCGGGGTTACCCCGCCCCTACGATGTGGTCAATTCAATTGAAAACTGCTGTCATGTTACTCTCGCTTTTAAAAAGGGAATTCTGAGAATAGAAGATTTCTTTTTCAGATTTTCTCTTTTACTGGTTATGACACAGCCGAATATTCTAGAACTTGCTAGACAGGGGGATGTGCAGGCGATCGCATCTCTGATAAACCGCCAATTGCAACCTAAAGGCATTACTGCCAAAGTTGTCCTCAAGGATGGTTGTTTGCAGATAATGCTGGAATCATCTGAAGTACCTGCTCAGCAACCCTTAGTTGCATTTGTTCGTAAAGGAATAACAGGCTTAGGGGCTACATCTATTGAGAGAGTCAAGGTTTACGTTAATTGCGGTTTTCATCACCTATGGAATTTACAAACAGGCGAACTAATTCGCACGACAGTTTGAGACATTATTTTAGGAGCTAAAATTAATTCAAGCAACTTGTAGCCTTTTTAACTCTTGTATCAGTGCTTGACATTGCTTGCTAGCTTCTGTAGCTTGTCTCATTAAATCAAGCTTGCGCTTGCGATTCTCTTTTGGTTCAAGTGGTATGGCTCTTGCTTGACTGCTCAATGAGGCTGCTAAACGACCGTACTCTTTAATTTTAGCTTTTAGTTCGTCCATCCCTTTAACCCTCTAGTTCTGAAATTACTACATCCAAATTCAACATCTGTTCATATAGTATATCGGCTCTGGCTTGTAGAACGCTAGCATCGTCAAAGGCTTCTAGTTCTAGCTCAATTTCAGCCAGATTGTGTAATTCATCAACTATCTCGTCTAATCGGTCGTACACTCTCAGTAATGCTACAATGGTTGACTGTTTCAACTCGGTACTACCTCACTTTGTAAAAATTGTTTCCACTAGAAAGATATCCCAGTGGGTCTTTTTTGGTATACACTTTTGCGTACTACTGATAAAAAAAGGTATAAATAAAACGCTACATCGCTAAAAAGCCTATTTTTACGTCAAAACCCTATATACCCCTAAAATCCACACTTATGCTTTACCTGAAATCCTTGTAGAGACGCGAAATTTGAGCCAGCGCGCATTATGAGTGTTTCCCGACAGAGGCGACTGGTGAGTCCAGTCCTGAAGGAGGGTTAGCCCGACCTAGGGAACTGGCGATCTTCGTTAGCGAAGCGTTAGCCGGTACTCCGGCGTCAGCGGTAGCGAGGAACGAGCGTCACCCGTAAGGGCGTCGCGTCTCTACATTCTTT
>CAZZYE010000134.1:0-12029 GCA_964658145.1 uncultured Stigonema sp. | reverse complement strand
AAAACAATACAACGCCGAGAGCACAAAAAGTGTAAATAAAATTAGAAAATTACTTACATGCAGATGAAACGCGGACACAGCCAAACTCGTAAACCAGGAGATAGCTATAGATGCTATCCCGTAAATTAAGAACCAACAAATAAGACTTTGATAGGGTAGTTTTCGCCTTTCAATGGGTAGAGAAGCAGTCTGTACTTTAACAATCAAAGGGTGAGTTTGCGGATATGCATTCGTATGCAACAGCAGCTGACGCTTATACAGCTTGTCTGCCATCAATTTGCTTGTATCCACACAAATTCGACACCTAATTGGTTTTTGGGTACATTTAAAAGGTTGATCTACAGAAATCCAAAGGTGGGAGTTTGGCGTATGCGGTGGGTCATGAGGATGAGGGGCGACTTCCCATCTACCCTCGAGCTGTGTATCAGGTATTGGGTTTGAGACAGTGATGGTTTGCGTTACTCGTTCGCCCAACTTAGTCGCGCTGAAGGAAAGCACCATTTCACTAAACTCAACTCCAGGTACGCGAATTAGATCGAGGGGCTTGAGGACATCTAGAGCCGTTTGTGCATTGGCAAAGCGTTTTTTGAGACTTGGTTGCACCATCAATTCCAGCCAGTCAAGAAAGCGTAGACTCAGTCGGGGTAGCAGATGTCGGAACCGAATCTCATAATGGTCATCCCGATCAGCTAATTCAACAACTCCACCACTAGGAGTGCCAGTAAGCAAGCAAATCAGCGTCGTCCCTAAGCCATATAAGTCAGAGGCAAGTGTTGGTTTCCACAGTTGCTCAGGTGGGATAAAACCAGGAGTACCTTTAAATACACTACTACCAGAGACTTCTTGGCTACCAATTCGTGCAAAACCGAAGTCTATTATATAAACATTGAGATTGCTATCGACTAAAATATTTTCTGGTTTAATATCCCTGTGAATGACTGGGGGAAGGCAATTTTGTAGGTAAACTAGGATTGCTAAAGCACGAACGGCAATTTGCTTGATATCTTCTGGTTCAAAGCTGCGAGGTACTGCTAGAGATGGTGCGTATATATACTGCTGAACTAGACAAAAACCGTCAGGTGTTTCAAATGCTCCTAAGTAACGGGGGATACCAGGATGATTGAGTGTTTGGAGTACTTGAATTTCTCGCTCGTGTGCATTGTAAGCAGACCACATCGAACCTGCAACAGCGAAGCAAAATTGCTTGAGTACCACCTGTTGCCCTGTAGCAACATCTGATGCAAGCCAAGTAATCCGTCCACCTTCTCGATTTCGTCCGAGTTCGCTCTCTATTATATAGCCGTGGGACGAAAAATCTGGATAGCTGCTCATAGTTTAGGCGGGGCTAGTGGTATTTCAGGTTTGCAATTTGTGAAAGTTCTCCAATTTCTAGTTTATCGTTTTCATGAAGTAGCGATCGCACATGCTGGCGACGGCAGAATTCCTAAATTGGAGAGGTAATGGGAATTTATTCCTTGGCTAATGATGGGCAAGTGCAAAATATAAGTGAAACCTATTTAGCCTAACACGCTTGTTGCATCAGATAGAGAGGCGATTTTAAAGGCTATGATTGGAAGCATATTTACTGTACTAGACTTTGAATCTATACCTGTGATTGAGTATGAGAGAAAAGCATGTCGCTTCGGCAACAGCGCCATCGTCAAGTGCTGATACAACCGGATAATTAAAATATTTGTTATGGTGTGAGGTAATGATTCCCAATTTTGATGAAAATGGTAACTTGCCACTAGGGGTACATTTTTGCGAGTGGGAGGAATTCATTGATCGATTTGGTACTACACCGCGTCGGCTGAAGTTGATAGGTGGACTAAAAATGGCAATGGAGCAACTCAAAGCCGCAGGCTGTCCGACAATTTTTATAGATGGTAGTTTTGTTACCAGCAAGCAAAAACCTGGAGACTTTGATGCTTGCTGGGAGGACAATGGTGTTAATGTTAACTATCTGAAATCGATAGCGCCTACTTTATATAATTTTACTCTACGACGTGCTGAACAAAAAGCCAAGTACAGAGGGGAAATTTTTCCATCAAATTATCCTGCTAATGATTATGGTACAGCTTACATAGATTTTTTTCAATTTGATACAAGAACTAATACGCGCAAGGGAATTATTGCTATAGATTTAGTAAGGTGGGAACCATGATGATAAAAAACGAGCAACAGTTACGCTCCTCTAAAGAATGGTTGCAGCGATTTGAACAGTCAGTAGCCGAACTGGATAATAATGAGAGTTTGAAAGCAGAAAGGACGCGGTGGAAATTGCACAGAGATTCATACCAGAGTCAAGTGGATGAATTGAAGGAACAAATTAGGGAATATGAAACCCTTGTCAACCACGATTGTCATACACCGATTGTACTGAAACTTGATGATATTAACCATCTGCCGCAACTTCTAATAAAAGCACGTATGGCAGCTAAATTTAGCCAAAAAGAACTTGCTGATTTAGCAGGATTAACCGAAGAACAAATTCAGCAATATGAAGATAAAGATTACGAGGATGCGAGTTTTCTTGATGTACTGGCAGTGTTTGATGCTTTGGATATTAAAATCAAAGCTAGTGAGTTTTTAGTTCCGTTGAATATGCTGAGAAGAACGCCAATTACCAAAGAGGAATTGTTATCTTCTTCTTTAAAAATAAATAAGGAGCCAAGCAGTACGGTTTGAAATTATTCATAGAGAACAAGACCAGTGCGTCAGAAAAACTTCCACCATTTAAGTAGGTAGGCACAAATAAACCTAACTATGTAACGAAATGTAAAACGCTCAAAACTCTTGCGATTGCTTCACTTCCGTGCAGCGGACGGATGATTAACCTGACTGGGGGAATCGCTCACAACTCGCATTCCAGGTTTGCTTCCCACAATTGCTGATTGATAACAACGTTGACTATTTATTCATGCCAATTAAGCTTACTTTTTTACCTGTAATAGTTTCTGCTTCCCGAAAAGCCTGCTGAAGTTTGGCATTGTCGAGAAAATCTAGTGATGAATCATCAAATGCGATCGCCCGTGAATCTTCATTTTCCAGTTGTAGCACGGACGCTATTATTGTGAAACTATACCGCTGTTTAAGCAAGAGAGAAAAGCATGTCGCTGCTATTCGACAACCGCGCTATAGCAAAGAAGAGTTTGCACGACTCGGTGATGAAATATACGAGCGTTATATTCGTCCGTTAGTTGAGACAGACAACAAAGGTAAAGTTGTTGCAATTGACATCGAGACAGGTGCATGGGAGATAGATACTGATGAAATTACTGTAAGCGCCCGTCTTGAGGCGCGTTATCCAGACGCCCAGATATGGGTTGTACGTGTTGGCTTCCGGTATGTTCGTCGGTTTGGGGCAGGTGAGAGTGAAGATAACATGATTACTGGAAACGTTAATGCCGACTATGAGCCAAGCGCATCTGCTGATTGGGGATTGAACGGTCACAAGACAATTGTAGCTTGAATCATAATTTGCTCTGCTTACTCTGCTTCATCAATGAGGGCAAACGCAGCCTATTTTACAGGCTATGATATGATTGTCAGTTGCTCTCTGCTTTGTGAAAATATGACTGAGTTACTTCAACGTGTGATTGCAGAACTTGAGAAACTACCAGAGGATGAGCTTGAAGCGATCGCTACTCGCCTTTTAGCAGAGTTAGAGGATGAGCATCAGTGGAAGGTTCGTTTTGAAGCGACTACTGATGAACAATGGGATCATCTTGCCGAAATGGTGCGCAAACAAATCACAAGTGGTGAAACAGCTTCACTGGATGACGTATTCCCACCTCACTTATGAAATCAAGTGTTACGAAAACGTTTCGCAAACAACTTGATTAGCTTCCTCAGTCAGTTCAGGAACAGGCATCTCAAGCATATGCTCTCTGGCGATCGGAACCTTACCATAAAAGTCTTCAATTTAAGCGCGTTAGTCACTGACAACCAATATATTCAGCTCGTATTGGTCTAAACTACCGCGCATTGGGTTTACTAGAGGAAAATCATATCTATTGGTTCTGGATTGGCATCCATGCTGAGTATGACGAGTTACTGAAGCGGCTGTAGCTAGGCACTGAACATAATATTAATACTCTGCCTCACCAATTAGGGTAAATGCAGTCCAATTTTTGGGTTCTTTGTCCTTCAATTTGAGCATTGCTAGACGTAGTGCTTGCGCTTTGTCAAGTCAGGTTTGGTAGAAATTTGTATAAAATTTGGTCATCGTTCGGCTGTGGGTGCGTGGGAAACAGCTCAATGCAAATCCCAGAAGTTCCTCATAATAAGCGAGAAAGTGAGTATGCCAGAAAAAATCAAACTCATGGCAGATTATGGATGCTACCCACTATGGTGGGCTGACAAGTACGCAGGTGATATTGACCCCGCAACACTATCCCTGAGTCAAGAGACTATTAGCCGTTTGGAAAAATGGGCAGACGTTTATGATGCAAAGTTGAACTGGGATGATCCAGCTTCATCTGGTTTCCGAAGTAAAGAAGCAATCTTATGCTTTTGAACAAGAAGGAATTAGTCTGTGGAAGCAACTGCAACAGGAACTTGCACCTAATTATGAAGTTGTCTATTGAGCGCGATCGCCTACGTCAAGTGGTAAATCATCCCAATGAATTGGAGGTCTTACGCCCTCGCTAAGCATAGCGTTGTGGAAATAACGACCAGCAAGATCGGGAACTTTTTTGAGTTGACCAAAACAGTAGCATTCATCCGGTTTTAGACCGCGTTCTTTAGCTTTTTTGCGAAAGGCATACTGATATGTCACCACCCCTTAGCTACTTAAGATATACTTGATGTATACGAATTTGTATACAAAATAGTAACATTATGCAAAGTGCTACAGTCAGAATCAGCAGGAGCAACTACAATATCCTTAAAGAATTGGCTACAGGCTCAGGGGAATCGATGCAAGTCATACTTGATAAAGCGATTGAGCAGTATCGAAGACAAGTGTTTTTGCAACAAGCAAATATTGCTTATGCTGCCTTACGCAATAATCCAGAAGCTTGGCAGGCTGAACTAGAAGAAAGAGAAGCTTGGGATGTCACTCTATCAGACGGGTTAGAATGACGTTATCACAGGCGTTAAGAGGGCAGATATGGCTTGTTGACCTGAATCCTACACGAGGTCACGAACAGGCTGGAAAGCGTCCTTGTTTGGTGATATCCGTAGACTTGTTCAATCAAGGAGCATCTGGGCTAGCGATTGTCCTACCAATTACATCTAAAGACAAAGGGATTCCTTTCCATGTTGAAGTTAACCCTCCAGAAGGTGGACTGACACAACGAAGTTTCATTAAATGCGAAGATATGCGCTCTTTAAGTATGGAGAGACTTTCGGATTTATGGGGTGTAGTTTCTCCAGCCACCATAATGATCGTAGAAGATAAGTTACGCATACTGTTGGGTTTGTAAAATAACTTATTGGTCATGTGCAATTTTGAACGATCGCCTTTGCCCATCTCAGGGAATACTAGGAGAGTGTTCCAATTTGCAATGAGTTTTGCTATGCGTACATTTTCCTATTGGTTCGGACAAGTACTTTCGTGCCTACGTAGCTTGGCGGTAATGACCTTGCTGTGTATAGTGTTAGGGTGGTCATTACCTGCACACGCTGCCCCCACAAATCCACAACTGGAACGGCAAGTCTTACAAATCATCCGCCAACACCCAGAAGTCGTTCTGGAGTCTCTACAGGCGTACCAGCAGCAACAGCAACAGCAACTACAGCAAGTACGACAAGCATTTTTACAGGATTTAAAGACCGATCCTGTCAAAGCCGTTGGTGAATCTCCCATCACTGGATCGCCTAAAGCAAAAATTGTCTTAGTAGAATTCTCAGATTTTCAATGTCCCTACTGTGCCAAGGCTAGTGAAACTTTGAAAAAGCTCATAGCAACCCATCAAGATGAGGTTTCATTAGTTTACAAACATTTTCCCATAACACAAGTTCATTCTGAAGCCATGCCCGCAGCTCAAGCAGCTTGGGCAGCATTCCAGCAGGGTAAATTCTGGGAATATCATGATGCGCTATTTACCCATCAAAACGAGCTAGGCGAGACGTTATATGTAGATACTGCCAAAAACCTCAATTTGGACTTGCCAAAGTTTGAACAAGATAGGCGTATTGCCGATCCTGCCATTTACAAAGATATGGAATTAGCTCAAAATTTGGGGCTTTCTGGTACACCCTTCTTTATAATTAACAGTGAAACTTTCTCTGGTGCTGTGCAGCTATCCGATATCGAGAACATCCTATCTCACGTCACTCAATAAACTCCATCTCTAGGCGCTAGCAGCCGGACTGTATAAGCGCTAATATTCGACTCTAGGAAATAAAGACAAGAGCAAAGAAAATGAGCGATTCTCCAGACCAGAATGAAAAAATTAAGAAGCTGCGCGAACTGATCAAAGATATTGACATTGGCATGCTCACCACAATTGATGAGGATGGAAGTCTGCACAGCCGCCCAATGTCAACCAACTCTCAAGTTGAATTTGATGGTGACCTCTGGTTCTTCACATACGCTAGTTCTCATAAAGTAACTGAAGTTGAACACGATCGGCACGTCAACGTCAGCTTCTCCGATCCTCACAAACAGCAATATGTTTCAATCTCAGGTCGGGCTACTCTGGTGCGCGATCGCAACAAAATCCAAGAGTTATGGAAACCAGAACTCAAAGCCTGGTTTCCTCAAGGAGTAGATGAACCGGATATTGCTTTGCTGAAAGTTAATGTGGACTCAGCTGAATATTGGGATGCGCCATCAAGCTTTGTAGCACATACCATTAGTCTAGTGAAAGCAATTACTACAGGCGAGAAAGCCAACCCTGGTGAAAACGAAAAAGTCAATTTGAGCTAAGAAGGCTACATTGTAAGGGCGCGGTTCCCGCGCCCCTACGGTGATTTCGCAACATTCTCAAACGTGATGAACAGGGGACTGGTCCAAGTTTTAGCATCGTCTACCTGACGACCGAATAAGTAAACTGGTAGAAACCCGTAGGATGTGGACTGAGGTTGTAGTGTAAAGCTACCGCTCACATCAAGAGGCGGTGGAGTAGCACTTAAGCGCTCTACCGCAACAAACATCTCTACTCCACCTAATTCCTGACGTAAAAACCCTTGCTCCAAAATCTCAAGACCTGTGAACTCCCAAAAGAAATCAGGGTAGTGAATGTAGGGGTTTCTTTTCAAGGGGCTGCCCACCTTAGTGTAGCTGTCAATTTGGACATGAAGGCGGAAGCGAGCCGGAGGCAAATCGGAAAGTTCCAACTCCAGCGCGTCCGAGTCGCCATAGGTATCTGAACGAAACTCTAGCTTCAGTGGTCCAGATCGTCTAACGTACTCTTCTGGATGCTCTAGTCCATAAGCTCGATAGCTCTGAACTTGAGTGTTAGAGTATTCTAGAAATCCTAACCATTGGCAAGAGCGATAGCGGTCTTTAATTCTTGCGCCACCCCATCGCAAACGGATTCGATTTGGTGCATAACAATCCGCTTCAGACTGAAGATTGCGATGCCACAGTAAACCTTGGTCAGTATACGCTGTCAGTTCATCCCAACCGCTTGTACCAAAAAATCGATAATTAACAGTGACAGGACCATGAGCGGTAAATTCGTCTCCCTGAATGTGTTCGCCAGACCAGAGTAGAGCTACAATCCGCTCACCTGTGGTCGCCCAAGTATGACGAGAGCGTAGAGCCTGATTGATTGCTGTCTTCGTTAGAGATGGGGCAAGAATTCCAGTTACACCCCCATTCACTCCAAAAACCGCAGATCCTGGAACTCCGCCACCGCAACGTCCCCGATGCTCATCACCGTTGGCTGACACCCCCAGCTTATATCCACGACTAATGGCATCTTGATAAAACCAGGGAAAGTGTCCCCAAGCTGAACCAATTTCAATCAGGCGCTCTAGTTTAGGATGATGCCAATCTAGGATAGCACGGCGTCCTCCCACGTGAGGAATGAGCAAGTGCTGTTCTGGGGCATGAATATAAGCGGCGTAAAGGCGATCGACAGGCCATGCTCCGGGCTGAAGTTGCTTACCCAACATGTCTTCGTTCCACTCGAAGGAGCGAACCGACTGACCTTGGCGATCGTCGGGAAACAGGACTTCTTCACTTAAGAAAACAACGTTGCGATCGCCTCCTGCCGCCGAATTCCCACACCATTCTGTGCCAGGATAGCAGAGAAACTCGCCCTCCTGGGTCACCTCTCGACAGAGTTTCACATCTTCCTGCCACTGATCCTCAGTAATATTAAAATCATTTGCTGTGTAACCCAAAACATCTAATCCCGCCACATCTCGACCGTAGGCAAAATTATACTCAGTACTATTGGTTCCGACTGTGTTATTGGAATGGACGTGAAGGTCTGCAAAAAAGGCGCGAGGATAAGCTAGGTTGCTGTCTGCTAAGATCGGTGTGACGCTTTGTACGAGAGTGCCAACGAGGGTAGCTTGAAGTACTGTTTCCTCATTCGCATCTAAAGTCAGGCTGGTTTTTGTCACCGCCCAACCTTGCTTTGGTAAATCAAGAATTTGCTCCTTTTGTGTGCTTGATTTAATTGTTAAGCGCAGTTGTTCTCCCAAACCCCAGCAAGTATTGCCCCAAATATCGAAGCACCGTATTCGTACAGGGAAAGAAACACCTGTTTTGACCAGTCGTGGAGTGACAATTGCAAGTTTGGCAGGTGGTCCTGGCATAATATCAATCACCACATCACCAGGAATTTCAGCAAAGCGAGACGTGCCTACCGGGTCAATGTAAGCACGGAACCGAAACCCTTGTTCAACAAACGTTTGCACCCTTGTTCCAGGTCCACCAGCACGGCGATCGCCCAACCGAATAAAAATATGGTCACCTGGTTTAAGATAGCCATCTACAATGTCTACAATAATTGCCTTTTGATAAGGACGTTCATGCCCCTTCTGGTCAAACCGAACCAGGAGTGAGTGTACTGTTGCGGGACTTTCACCAGGAAGACAAGTGCGAGCCTGGTATTCTGCTGAAAGATAATTAGCCTCCTTGGGGTCCTCTGTCTGAAACAGTGCCCAATCCGAGTAAAATTTAAACGTTACCTTAATCCAAGCACCATCTGCAATACCAGAAGCACCGACTTCGTAATCAAGTAGAATTTCCTGCCAACTTCCAGCCTCAACTTGTCGAGTTGAACACTGCAGACGACCAAGAAACGGTAAGGTGCTGACATACTCCAGATATCCTTGGGGATGAGCGTATTCTCCTAGCAAGGAACCAAGGTTTTCGTTTGGTATGTAGTTTTCTTGAGTCATTATTTTCACCTAAGTAGGTCGGCGTGAATAATTAAAAGTAAGCGCTAAGCGCGAAGACAGCGTTTAGCCCCAACAGGATTTGCATCGTAACTGCACCCGATGCAGACCACGGTTCCTTGATTATTAGATTCGTTAGTATTCATCAAATTTCTTTAAGGATGTACTTTGTAGGTTATGCAATAGCGACAACAAATTCTTTGTTTGCCAATTATTGGCAATAGGCTTTTGTGGTAGACACGTAAAGATTTGTTAGACTTCCGCCGTAAACACAACGTTACCGTTGCATCTAAACCTGGACAAAGTTGGTCAAACCTTTTTACTTTTATCGGGACTGTGTGTAATTTTTTCCATCATAGCATCCGTTCAACGTAGGCAAAGTTTAATACTAAAGAATTAGGTTTGTACAGTGCTGCAACATACTACAAACTTTTGTTTTAGGTTGGGGTCGTACTACGAAAGCACCGGATGACACGATCCATTACAGGGAGCATCTTAATGCATCTAAATACAGGATAATTAAAGCAGGATATAGCTGTCCGCTTATGATTCGTGAAGGTAGAGAAACCCCTTCGGGTTTCTAAAGCTGAAAATTTTCACTAGTCAAATAGGATTGCTATAGACACAGGGACAATACTCAAGCAGGTGCAACTACTATGATCCTTGAAGACTCACAACGTTTGTCAGCCAGTTTGCAAGAAGCAGCAAAGATTTTTGATCGGAACACTCCATCTGAAGAAATGGCAAACTTTAAAAGTTTGGAAAAAGCAGTGCGAACGAAGGTGTGCTTAGCAAGTCAGTCCAAAAATCGGTTTTTTTCAAACATGTCTCAGGGAAAGATTAGGCAGAGAAAGAGTCGTAAAGACCATTGTGGGTAAGGTAACAGTCACAAAGCAAACTTGCACGAATCTTGCATCGGTACGTGAAGCAGTAGCTAATCGCAGATCGCGATTCTCAAAAGCAGTAAAAATGTCAACTCTGCCAAGGATTTTATTCAATTTCTATCTAGCAATCAAGCTAAAACAGTATTTAAAAATCAGGGATTTACGCTAGCTGCAGGTTCATAAAAGTGCCAGGGAATATCTGTCCATAGAAATTGAGCGAGGTAGGGGATCAGCTTGGCAGGAGTGCAAAAACTGAAGCAGCGTACCTTTCAAGAAACATGGGGAGTGGGGAGTGGGGAGTGGGGGAATGGTGGTGTTTCTTCCATTCATAACGGGTGGCGTAAGCCGCCTGTCGGTCGCTCGTAATATACTTGAGGATTCCAATTCCCGCCCAATGGCGGCAAGTTGCTGTGGAGTTATTAGTAATTATAATATTGTAATACCAATTCTATGTGAGGCTGCACATTAACGCCCTCAGGCTAGAAGCCTGGACGGCAGTCGCCTAGGACTTGCTCACACTCATAATGCGCGCTGCCTCGGCTACACAAACAAAGCCAGACGAGCGCAGGCTAATTATATGCAGCTTCATATAAAAACGGTATAAGCACAATATTATGCAATCTTAAGATTTTGCAACTCATTCAAGGCTTACTAAACCTTTTTCTTAAATCAAATTGTCCCCTGTGCCTGCGTCCAACTTCTGAAGAATTATGTCAAGAATGTTGGAGACAGTTGCAAAAATGTCACTTACCCGATCCCAGTTTTCTTTGGCACAACCCCCTGCCAGTGTTTGCTTGGGGGACGTATAGCGGTATACTCAAAAGAGCAGTAGCCGCAATGAAATACGAAAATCAACCCCAAATAGCTCGTCCTTTGGGTCAATGCTTAGGAGAAGCATGGCTGTTAAATTCGCCAAAGTACACTCAGCAGCTTGTGGTTGTTCCCATCCCACTCCACGCCAGCAAGCAAAAAAAACGGGGATACAACCAAGCTGCACTAATAGCACAAAGCTTCTGTGAAACAACTGGGTTAAAATTGAAAATAAATGGTTTGGAACGGGTAAGAGAAACTGAGGCGCAGTATAATTTATCATCTACTGCGCGAGAAAAAAACTTAGCTGAAGCCTTCAGATTAGGAAAAGACTTTCGTCGCCGCCCCAATGCCTTAGTGCTGTTGGTAGATGACATATACACTACGGGTGCTACTGCCAAGTCTGCAGTGCAAACATTTACTCAGGAGAGAATTGCAGTCTTAGGGTTAGCAGCAACTGCCGTGACCGTAAAAAACAGATAAACAAAGAATTCATGGGCAAGCGGTCTTAGGGAAAACTATAATTAACCAGATCATTTGTTTTTGCGGGAAGACTGTTTGGGATGATAAGTAAGGCTTTTGCCGTGGTTTTGAGACAAGTCGCAATTATTCCTGCAACGTTGCTAACGATGAGCATAAATACAACAGTAATTGCTCAAGTTAATAAGTTATATAGTCCAATATCTTTACCTGCCAGCAATGAAGTTTCCGATACACTGTCGGATAAAGACATTCCCACCGGTCAGGGCGGATTCGCCCGCGATTACATGGTGAAGTTGAAAAAGGGCGATAATCTGGCGATTGATTTAAGCTCCGATAGCTTTGACACTATTGTTACACTGCTGGCATCAGATGGATCAACAGTGGCAGAAAACGATGATGGTCCTGATGGCACCAGTAATTCCTTGCTTTTTACCCGCATCACTCAAACAGGGACATATGTCATCCGTATCCACTCTTTTGGCGAAACTGGAAGCGGACCTTTTAAACTCAAGGTGACACGACTGCAACCGATTAAATAATATTGTT
>CAZZYE010000133.1:9086-12039 GCA_964658145.1 uncultured Stigonema sp. | reverse complement strand
CTCTGGAGGCAGAGCCGGACAGAATGCATTCCCACGCAGAGCGTGGGAACGAGAAAGGTCTGGAACGACCGTTTAGTAAGGGGTTTGTCCTTAAGTTGACACGCATAGGCTTTTTCCCCCCTTTTTAAGGGGGGTTAGGGGGGATCAAAGTCTTAACTGAACTGTATTGGGAGCGGGGTAACCCATTCGTGTCAGCTGATATTTTCAAGGTTTACCTATTAGTTGACCAAATAATTACTAATTCGTAATTCGTAATTAAAAGGGACAGAGAGCTACCACGCGCATTAAAAATTTACTAGTCTACAATCAGTGGAGAGGGAAAAGCAAACACTGATTGTAATTACGAATTATTTTGACGGTGAGAAGGTTCAAGTAAGGGTAATCTGCAAAATGGTGATTGAAAAAGAATCGTTGTTGATGGCTTCAGATTTATCTGCGTCTAGTTCACCTCTAGTATCAGTCGTGATTGCGGCGTATAATCGAGAACAGTATCTTGAGCAGGCTGTTGTAAGTGTTCTAGAGCAAACCTTTAGCGATCTCGAATGCATCATTGTCGATGATGGCTCAACTGATCGGACTAGGGAACTCAGTCAGTCTCTGATGAGCCTAGACCAAAGGGTCAGATATTTATACAAAGAAAATGGGGGAGTATCCTCTGCTCGGAATTTTGGGATCGAACATGCAACAGGGGAATGGATTCAACTTCTGGATGGAGATGATTGGCTTCACACCGATAAAATCAAATTTCAGCTAGATTATGCCAAAACTTATGACTGTGAGCGTGTAGTTTTTTATTGCGACCAAGAACGAGTCTATGAAGCAGAAGATCGCAGAGAAATCTTTTGTGAATATGATTGTTCAAGCAAGGAGAAAGTGATAGAAAAGCTTTTAACTCCTTGGGGTTTACAATGTAATGGCTTTCTTTTAAAGAAGACTGTTGCGAAGCTCGCAATCTTCGATCCAGAATTGTCGTGTCTGGAAGATTGTAAATTTGAACTAGATTTATTAATGCAAGGCATAAGATTTATTCATACTCCCATAATCGGTCACTTTTATCGGATTCATCAAACTAATACATGTACTTATTCTGCCAACGTCAGTGATTGGAAACCCAGGAATCAGGATGCTTATATTAAATACTTTCAAATAGTTCAGGAGCAGTATCAACCTCTTAAGCAAATTTCTCAACAGAGACTATTAGATTTTCTAAAGAGAACTATTGAGCAAAAAGATACACAGAGGTTTGATGAAATACTCAGCATTTTAGACTTACCAATTAAGCTTTACGGCTTCAAGTTCAGTCAAAAATATCAACTGAAACTTTTGCAACTCATCAGTCTCTATATCCCATCGCAAAGTATCTATAATTTAGTTCGGATGTTGAAAAGCTTTCAGCAGAGGGCACAGGCAATACGGTTCGGATAAGCACATGACGGCAGAGGAGGCGTAACTACCCTGAAATTTCTTTTGCATTTGCTTACAGCAGCTTACTGTGGATTGAAGCTAAAATTTATGCCATCTGTTTTAAGTAGGCGATCGCTTGCTTTTGGGTGATGGAAAGGAACGCACTCTGCCAAATCGCAGGTGCAATTGCCAACCAAATCAGGAACTTATCACTTGGAAAGTGATTTTGAAAGAGGGAGCCATCCAGCGAACGGAACGTGATTTGGGGTTAGTTGAAGAGTGGTTTAACTTGGAACTGGCTCTGAGATAATCTAAACCAGTGCTATCCCTCTGCTCACCTGCAAACTGATAAGAATTACCCGAACCACCAGCATGAGCAATTAACCGCCCAAAAGCATCGTATTTTTAGTTTGTCTAATCACTTACCGCTAATATCAGTCGGGTAGACCACAATATAACCGTAGGGGCGGGGTAACCCCGCCCTTACAATGTGGTCAATTCAATTGAAAACTGCTGTAACTTCCCAGTGCTATTTAGATAATTTTTTGAGTACATTTTGAACCTTTAAATGAGTCACTATTAGAGGATGTTTTAAAAGTGGGGGGCTTTTGTAAGAAAGCTCACAAGGCTTATGCTGAGATTTGTAGATAACAGCACCTTGTGAGTAAATGACTAAAGCATATCCTAGCAACCTGACATGGGAACAGTGGGAATTAATTGCAGAAATGTTTCCAGAGGCAAAACCTGGTGGTCGCCCGCGCACAGTAGCGATGTACCCCGTGATCAATGCGATTCTTTATGTGCTATGCCAAGGATGCACTTGGAGAGCATTACCCGGAGATTTTCCCGCTTGGTCAACTGTCGTCAACTATTTTCGCTCTTGGCGCAAAGATGGTACTTGGCTTAAGGTACATGACAAACTTTACCAGTGGGTTCGAGTCGCCGTAGGGCGTGAGCCTAGCCCAACTGATGCTGCTGTTGATAGCCAATCAGTAGAAACGGCAACAATGATTTCTCTGGAGGTAGGCTATGACGCAGGAAAACAGGTAGATGGGCGCAAACGACATCTGAGCGTAGATTTATTAGGGCTAGTTTTACGGGTTTTGGTTACATCGGCAAGTATTCCAGAACGCCAAGGAGCGCTCACAAGTGCTCAACAGAGTTCATCACATGGGGGGCAAGGTTAAGCGGTTGCATACAATTTGGATGGATGGTGGGTATCGGGGGCAAGACTTTATACGATGGGTGATGGATATGTTCCGTTGGATTGTTGAAATTGTCCTCAGGCCCTTGGAAAAGAAGGGTTTCGTCCAACTACCTAAACGTTGGGTTGTAGAACGAACTTTTGGATGGCTCAATTGGTGTCGGCGCTTAAGTAAGGATTACGAACGACTACCGGAAACCTCAGAGACTTTTATTTATATTGCCATGATTCGTATCATGGTTAGACGACTGGCATAATTTCTTACTGACTTCGACTTTTAAAACATCCTCTTAGAGGTCAGCCATGTTTGCTGTTGAATTCCAAGCTAGTGTCCAGAATGGGTTT
>CAZZYE010000133.1:0-8986 GCA_964658145.1 uncultured Stigonema sp. | reverse complement strand
GCATGAAAAAGCTCGAAAGTTGATATCAAACAAAGGGGAGGTGATAATAACATCTTTGTATTTCTTGCGGTCATCGTTGTCTTTCTAAGAACTTTTCATTTGCCTGTTTTACTCTGGAAATCCAACCTTTGTGGGAATTCAAAATTTCTGAGTAGGGAACGGTTGTTTCAGAGACAAGTTGCAACAATGAGGGGGAAAAGTATTTGGGAAATAGTTGATGCATAATTTGAGCAGTCCGCAATCTGATCAAGAACTCTAAAAACATCAGTTTACCGGATAACGGAAAGGCATAGTCACTTAGCTCGACTAGTGCATGAGCATCTGGCTTTCGACGAAGGGTAAATTGCTTGATTGCCTCTCCAATATTATCAGAATATTCATCTAATAACTCATCAAAGAAAGCTACATCTTCAAGGGCAGCATTACAGCCTTGACCCAAAGAAGGAGAGGTAGCATGAGCCGCATCGCCAATCAGTAAAACGCTGTCACCATGATGGTAGCGATTACAACGAATCGTCAAAATGGTTGATATGGGACGATTGAGAAATGCTTCGACTTCCGATTCTGGTAGCAGCTGAGCAATTTCTAGAAAGCGATCACGAAAAAATTCCCATACTTGCTCTTTTGTAGAAAGATTGACGATGGGGTTGTTCTCGCGAGGAAAGTTAACGGTTCCACTCATCAAGCCATCTAGATCGTGCACCAAGATTACTGAAATACCATCGCTTCCTCTCCAAGTATGGATATAACCTGCTTTGAGGGATGTTGCACCAACAGGCAGAAAGATGGATTTGTAAGCAGAGGGAACGTATTTTTTTTCTAACTCAAATTGGTTGGTCGAGAGAAACTGCTCTCTAACTCGGGATTGCACTCCATCTGCACCAATTAATAAGTCATAACCAACAGTAACTTCTCCTGTAGAATTGACTGCTGTATTTTCAAAGGTGACTGTTTTTGCTTCAAAATCAACCTGCTTGCATTGATGGTCAAAATGAATATTGAAACTGTCGCTATTATTATACTGTTTAGTCAACATTTTCAACAGCGTGACCACCAATCGCACGCGATCCAGAATCAGAATGGGTTTTTGCCTTGGAAGGAACTGCGTTTTGCCTTTTTTTTGGTGATTGAGTGAGCCAGTGCTTTCTAAGCTTACTGCCTTAACGGCTGCGAGAATCCCTTCAATTTTGCGCAGTGCCGTCATTCCCCGTTGATTGAGGACGAGAGGAAAGGTTCTAGACTTGGAAAATGGAACTGTTTGTGGGTCACTGCGACGTTCATAGAGTTCAACGTAATAGTGCTCATTGCGGCGTAGCAGATAGTGAGCTAGAAGAACTCCACTCGGACCCGCACCTACAATTACAACTCGCTTAACCATTTGCTGACATCCTGCTCCTATTAAAAACATGATTGAGCAACTTTCTTTTAGAATATCCCATACAAATAGACGAATTTCAGCCGTTGAAACGGGATGAAATTTATGAATTAAAGTGTAGCAGAACATAAAGTAGAGATTTCAGAACAAAGCAAGCTGTCCCGCTTCAACGAATGCTTTGATATTTCAGCCTGTGTATAATTATCCGAAATTTCCCTGAACTGAGATCTTGCACCACTGTCTTGTTGCGAAAATTAAAGCCCAAAAAGCTTATGATTACGTAGGGTGGGCACTGCCCACCAGCCCTTGTTGAGAATGTGCAAGATGTCAGTGAAGGCATTTGGTGATTTTATATGTATCAATCGAAGTAAGTAATATCTTGAGCTTATGTCTTTAAAGCTCATGAATGCTTGAGTTCACGGGAACAGTTCAGTTAAAGCTAAAAACTGAAACCAGCGTAAGTTGGGCAGCCAGAGCGCCGACACGAGTGTTTCCCGCTACTAGGCGACTGGTGAGTCCAGTCCTGAACAAAGGTTTCCTTTTGTAGGGAACTGGCGTTAGCGTTAGCGAAGCGTTAGCCGGTACTCCGGCGTCAGCGATCTTCTCCCAAGGGGAGACGCTGCGCGAACGAGGAACGAGCGTCAGCTATCTTCGGGTACCCCCGCATCGGAACGAGCGTCACCCGAAGGGCGTTTGTTGCCCGAAACCCAACATTAAATGGCAATTGTTGGGTTTCGGCTTGCGGACACCAACCTACAATATTCCTTAACTGAACCGTATTGGCTTAAAAGCTTGCGTAGTATCACTGAGTAAAAATTAAGTTACAAACTAAATAATTAAGTGTTTTTTTCAATGACAAATATTTTTTATTATTAAATAATAATGAACAAAGCTTTCATCTGTCTGAGTTTAACTAACAACTTATAACAGTAGTTTTAGGTGAATATATTCTCAGTTAATGAAGCGATATTACCTAGATAAAACAGCAGTTTTTTTAAGATGAATTGCTGTGAATTCTAGGCAGATTTTTTTCACATATCTATACATCATTTATCTATCTCAATAGGAATACTGTGGTATGACAGTTACACTGACAAAAGGACAACGAGTATCACTTGACAAGGTTGCACCAGGACTCACCGAGGTATTTGTTGGTCTTGGATGGGATGTCAAAGCAATGGACACTGGCTATAACTTTGACTTAGACGCCTCAGCTTTCATACTAGGGAGTAACGAAAAACTAATTTCTGACAACCACTTCGTTTTCTACAACAACCTCACCAGTCCAGACCCTGGTAAATCAGTTCAATACGCGGGAGATAATCTTACGGGTGCAGGCGATGGCGATGATGAAGTCATCAAGATTAATCTGCATTCATGTCCTGCTGATGTTCAGAAGATTGTCATTACTGTAACCATTCATGAAGCCGCAGAGCGGGGTCAAAACTTTGGTCAAGTTCAAAATGCTTTTGTTCGTGTCGTCAACGCTCAGACCAACCAGGAAGTGACTAGGTACGACCTTGTTGAGGATTACTCGATTGAAACTGCATTGATCATGGCTGAACTCTATCGTAAGGACGGAGAGTGGCGTTTAAATGCAGTTGGCTCTGGCTATCAAGGTGGATTGAAAGCTTTACTCGACCGTTATAGCTAGACAAGTACAGAGATTAGCCTGCGTAGCCACAGCACAGCCCGGAAATCAATTATGGAGGTGATTTAGATGGGAATCAGTTTACAAAAAGGACAACGCATATCGCTTTCCAAAGAAGCTCCCGGTCTAACTAAATTAATGTGTGGACTGGGTTGGGATGTAGCAAAGCGCTCAGGCGGTGGATTTTTTAGTAATTTTGGTGGTGGTGGTCATGACTATGACTTGGATGCATTTGTGATTTGCCTGGATGCAAATGGTAAATTGACGCATAAAGAGAATATCGTCTACTTCGGTAATCTCCAGCATTGCTCAGGAACCATCTGCCATCAAGGGGACAATTTAACTGGTGCAGGTGATGGCGATGACGAAGTGATTATTGTCGATTTGCCTCTCGTCCCAGAGGAAATTTCCAAGTTAGTCTTCGTCGTCAATATTTACGAATCCATTGCTCGTAAACAGGACTTTGGTCAAATCGAAAATGCCTTTGTGCGCTTGGTTAATATGGCTAACAACAAAGAACTGGCTCGATATAACCTGTCGGGCAAAGAGTATATGGGCATGACTGGGATGATCTTGGCTGAAGTGTATCGCCACAACAATGAGTGGAAAATGGCAGCAATCGGCAATGGCGTCACAGTCAATGGCATAGAAGAACTTGTGCAGTCTTACGTTTAAACAACTGCCAATGTCGCTAGAAGATCGCTTGAATCTAACTAAGACCAGTCGTAAGCTTCAAGTTCCGATTTGGGAACGGATTAACCTTGATAGACCCTTAATGCCTCGTTGTCAAGGTTGCCGTTCCCGCATCCAAACTAACTGGCGAGTATGTCCGTATTGTGGATGGTTGATTGCTGGAAAAAACAGCGATCGCCATTGTGTCTGGGTTGATATTTCAGGCATGAACATCGGCACTGAGGACCATATGATGCTAGAAATTATGGCAGATGCTCTGGCTAAAGTATTCAGTGCCTTTAGGAGTATCCACGTCTTCTTGACCTCAGATCCACCCGACCAAAGAGAGTGGAGGCAAAACTTTACTCATGTCTATGTATTTGTTGATCAAGAGCGAGTTGACTATCTGGGAATTGCCAGTTTCAGTCATGGCAAAGTTACAGACATTGCTGCTGTTCGCATAGACGAAATACTCAACGCTTCTGATCGGGCTAGTCTGAATCTTAGTCAATTGTCTAACTTGATTGCCAATACTATCGCCCACGAAATCGGTCACACCTTGGGACTAGACCACTCTCATCTGTCAACCGATGTGATGCACGATGGACTCGATCATAGAATTCACAGCTTGATGCCTCCTTCTTTTCATGCAGAGCAGATCATCTTGATGAATAACGCCATTCGCAAACATAAATCCTGCTCAAGATGAATTGACATTAAGCCTCTGAACTTTTATTGGCTACTAAAAAATTGTCCCTATAAGCTTTGCAAAAAATTTAAGAGTCCCATTTGGCAACACTTATACAGTAATTTGCTCCGATTGCCGAAATGAGTGATGCGGAAGCGAGTCTGGCGGTGTCGGAATTAAAGGTACTCTCTAGAGCGCGTCCACTCGATAAGCTGCGGCTAGTGAAACTGTTACAACAAAAAGGTGAAGTGGTAGGTGTTACAGGGGATGGTAAAAACGATGCAGCATGAATTGATGATTACGAGGTAACTCAATTGTTTCATTTGTTGTAGAAGCACGCCCTATAATAAAATAAAAGCTTTAAATGAGTCACTATTAGAGGTCAGCCATGTTTGCTGTTGAATTCCAAGCTAGTGTCCAGAATGGGTTTATAGAAATACCTGATGAATATAAACCACAATTCGCGGCGCAAAAAAGTATCAAAGTAATTCTACTTAAACCAGAAGAACAAGCTCCTATTCAAGACATGATTGAGCAACTTCTGCAACATCCTATAAAAGTAGATCAATTTCAGCCGCTGAAACGGGATGAGATTTATGAGTGAATCAAAATCTACCTGTTTTATAGATTCAAATATATGGCTTTATGCCATGATAACAAGTGTCCATCCAGAGGAAAAGCATGAAAAAGCTCGAAAGTTGATATCAAACAAAGGGGAGGTGATAATAACATCTAATAGCAACCTCCCTGCTGATATCAGCAATGAATCAAAGAAGCGAAGTTGATGCGCTTAAACTATTCTACGTAGGCTTAGTCAAAACATTGCAAATTATAGAAAATTCCACAGAGTACCTTTCAGATGGTACTATCCAAAGCTTCAAAAAAGCGGCATAAAACCTGGTTAACGATAAAAAGCTTAATAATTATAAGGAAAATAAAAAAAATAAAGAAGGCATAAGAGAGTACTTAGTTGGCTTTAACAGTGTAGCTAAAGCTATTTTAGGAGAAATAGATAATTTTATGAATAGACCTAATAAAAAAAAGAAATTTCAGAACCTGGAGGAACTTTACAAACATTGGGAAAGCAAATATGACGAAGAGGAAATTGTAGAATCATTAGCAACATTGAAACAAAAAATCAACGAAACAAGGGAGAAACAAGGCGGGAACAAAATTTTCATAGAGAGACATGATAGTCTTACTTGATAGCGGACCATTAGGACTAGTAACGCATCCTAATACAAAGAATAAAGATGCATTCAAATCCAAAATATGGATAATTAGCCTTCCTATTAAAGGCTACAAAATTTGTGTACCAGAAATAGCTTACTACGAAATTCGCCGAGAACTAATTCGGGCAAAGAAAATAGAAAGTGTAGAAAGATTAGACGAATTTATAGAGGTTGTTTATAAACGCTCGTGAAGTAGGTTGAGATGCAATCGTTAACCTTTTCAGTATCTACCCTACTGCAAATTCTTATAAAGATGGTTTTCTAAACCTGTGCCTATCCGGTTCTACAACTACAAAGGCGGAGGCTAATTCCTCTTCAGAGTAAGTTTGTAAAATTCCTGCTAGTTCGTTGTGAACTGCATTCATTGTGATAGGTAAAACTCGAAGGTAGATGACACCAGTTCCAATTGCTCTAACGAAAACAAGATTCCCGTAATCCCTGTCACGGGTAACAAGAATGCGGTTCTGCTCCTATGCTGTCCTGAGTATTTCTTCATCACTTGCTTGCGCAAGACCAATTTCGGCAACCAGAACCACATCGTGTCCAGAATCAATCAAAAACCTTGCTGTCAAAGCGTACACGTCTTGGTCAAGAAGAAGTTTCACGATCAAGAGTAGGCGCAAGACGAATATCTTCAGCCGCTACCAGCGCAATTGCATAAAGTAGGCAGGCTCGAATATCCTCAACTTGAAGGTCAGGATAGTAGTCTCGGATAATTTCTTCAAAAGAAAGTCCCTGATTGAGCAATTCAAGAATGCTCTGCACTGTGATGCGCGTCCCTGCGATGCAAGGTTTACCAAAATGGATTTGAGGATTGACCGAGATCCTGTCCATGAATCTGCTACGGAACTCTACAGTTTCTTATTCTAGAGTACACTCATCAAGCAGCATTCTAACCGAAATGCTGTGTTGCAATTCCAGTCGGGGAGAAACAAATAGATAATTTAGTGTCAATCATACTCAAGAACTCCAAAGTGCCGTGCGTAATTTTCAGAGATTTCCCTGAAGGCATTTAGTAATTGTATATGTATAAATCGTAATAACAATAGACTGAGCTAATGCGATCAAAGCTTGTAATTGCTTAGATTTAATTTTTCAGTACGCATTGGCACTTAGATATATTTTATACTAATACAGGGAAGCAATGGGCAAGGCGATCGGCATTGATCTGGGGACAACAAACTCGGTTGCAGCTTTTAAATTGGCAAATGTGGAAGTGGTAACAGCTATTGACAACACGCCTCCAGATCGGAAGCTGACGCGATCGGTGGTTGCCTGCGAACAAGATAAGCTGGTGGCAGGAGAAAAGGCTTACAACCTGTTAAGGGCTGACCCTGAAAACGTGATTGTTTCGATCAAACGTTTGATGGGAAGAGGTTTTAGCGAGTCGGCGGTACAAGAGCAAAAGTCGCAATTTGGCTACAAAACTACCCAACTAACGCAAGGGACAGAGAATAGTATTGCGGTTTGGCTAGGAGGTAAAGAGTACCAGCCAGAGGATATTTCTGCGGAAATTCTTAAAAAAGTTGTACAAAATGCCCAAGCCTACTATCAGAAAATTGGTAAAACAGGGGAAGCGATCGACCAAGCGGTGATCACCGTTCCCGCCTACTTCAACGACAAACATCGCCACGCTACACGCACAGCCGCACTCAAAGCTGGACTCACTCCCTTGGAACTGCTACCCGAACCCACAGCCGCCGCTATTTCCTACGGATTTTCTCCAGAAAATGACGATGGGAAAACGATTTTGGTGTATGACTTTGGTGGCGGTACGTTCGACGCTTGTTTGATTACAGCAGTTGGAACTTCATTTATCGAACAGGGAAAAGCCGGAGACTTGTGGCTGGGTGGGGATGATATTGACTCGCGCATCATCAAGTTTGTCAAAGAGCAAGTCGCAAAGCAAGAAAAATTAACTGATGTTGACGACTTGATTGCCAAAATGCCCCAATATCAACAAGTACGATTTAACGCTGACCTGAAAATAGCAGTAGAACGCGCCAAAGTTACCTTGAGTAGTGCTACGGTAGCTCGAATCGATACGACAACTCCCTTACTAGATGAGTTAGGAATCGCCATTCCGATTGAGGTAGAAATCACTCGATCGCAGTTTGAGGAAATGATTCAGGACTTGGTAGAACGTTCTATCCAGATTTGCCATCTTGCCGTACAAGACGCTGATTCCGATCTGGATTTAGTAGATGTGGTGTTGCTGGTGGGCGGTTCTTCCCAAATTCCGGCGGTGCAACGCAAAGTCCGAGAGGTATTTGGAGCCGATAAAGTTGTAGTGCATCCCCGTCCGATGTACGCAGTGGCAGAGGGAGCAGCAATTGTCGCTGCTGGACAGATAGACAAAGTGACAACAGTCTCCCGCGATTATTTCATCAAGCTAGTAGATAGCAACCATATTGTCATTCGCAAAGGTGATATTCTGCCTGTGAGCACTTTCCACACTCTTAAGACTGCGGCTGATGGACAACGACTGATTCACTTTCAGTTTTTCAGCCCTGACGAAGTCAGGCTTGAGGATGACAGTATTGGGGATATGTGGTTGGGGTTAGACCAATCCTATCCACGCGGAACAGAAATTTTAGTCAACTTGGAGCTGGATGAGAAAAACAGCGAGCTGAAGATGATGGCGATTCTGAAAAACAACCCCGCAGTGAGAGTAAATTGTACTTTCTCACGAGGGCGATCAAACGAGAAAATTTACAAGGAATTAGACGAAGCGATCGCACAGCTAAATAACCAAGATTTGACTTCCTTAGGAGTTGAAGAAGCACTGCGCTTGGCTGTTCCCATCGTGCAGTTAACTAACGAGATTATCGATCCCAGGACTGGGCAGGAACGCATCGACTTACGCGATCGCGCTCATCTCAACCTGCAAAAATTCCAGTTCTCTATGTCCAAAGAACGCCTTGAAGCCGAGAGTCTTGTCAATGAATGCGATCGCATAGTTAAACTTTGCGCTTTTTTGATTCCCCAACCGCAGCAGGAAAGATTGCAACGCCTCAGTTACGAGTTGCAAGATGCGATTGACGCCAATAATCTCTCCAAAATGGAGTCTAAGAGTGAAGATACTCAACGGGAACTGGGCAATCTACCTAATGAGGTCAAGCTAATTCAAACCTGTCTCATCGCAATCAGCCTAGCTGATGCAGTCGCACCCACCCAAGCAAGTGCAATGGCTGACAAACTCTTCCGTCTCATCAGCGCCCTGGAAAGGGGAGATACACACGAAGCAGGTTGCCTGTGGAGTGAATTAGAACCCCAAATCAGGCGCTGGTTCAATCAAGAATTGCCCAGCAACAGCATTGTCACAGGGCTGACGAAATAATTATAAAAAAAAGGGAACAGGGAACAGG
>CAZZYE010000132.1:0-12049 GCA_964658145.1 uncultured Stigonema sp. | reverse complement strand
GCGCTCAAACCCTCCTCGTTGGATCTGCAAAAAAACCTAGAAAGTTTGACGCGCTATAACCAGGAGGTGCGGAGTTATGTGTAAGCTACCCCGTTTGATGCAGCGTTTTTGTTATGAATAAATCTTCCCTTCCTGCAGATGATTTGCCACCAAAAGTAACATTACGTGATGAGTTACTACTGAGGCGACTAGAAGAAGCTATTGGCAAACATTTTTACCAAGCCTGCGATCGCATCACGCGAGCTTTGTTATCAAATTGTCACTGGTATTTTAAGACTAATACTAGCTCTCTGACGCTCCTCATTTTCTGTTATGACAGAGAAAGTTACCTAAATATCTTAAATGCTCTGAGCCAGATTATTAAGAGGATACAGCGGTTTTCCAACAACGCCAAAATCCACATCTGCCCTCCACCCGACAACGGCATCCCGTGGGAAATGCAGGTGGATGAAATAGCAGATGATGGCGATTGTTTAAGCGGGTGAAAGAATAATTCGTAATTAGCTGCGCTACGGGATTTATTTATGGAAAAAATGCATGTATTCAATATTTTGTCGTAGCAGCACTCGCCTGATTTACAGCCAATTTCATCTATTTGAACCACAGACGCTCTTGTAGGGGCACAACAATGTTGTGCCCCTTTTTGGTTTACTGATATTAGTATTAACAGACAATTTTTAGACAAAAATGAAAAAATATACTGAAAGCGGCGTAGGCGTAGCCTGCGGCAGGCATCGCTCTTTGGGGAAAAACTTTTTGGTTTACTGAATATAGTTGATGTTATCAAGTAAAGTATGATAACATTGGTGTTATCAAAATTATGGAATTAAGTGAGCCAGTGGCAAGTTGAGTTTTATCAGTTCCCAAACGGAAATTCTCCGGTTTTTGACTGGTTTAACGAACAGAACGCAAAAGTACAGGCTAAGTTCGCCCGAATCTTTGAGTTATTGGAGGAACATGGCACATCTGTAGGGAAACCTTATGTAGCACCGCTTGAGGATAAGCTTTATGAAATCCGAGTAGAACAAGATACAAATATTTATCGCATAATTTACTTTGCTTACACTGGCAAGCGATTCATCCTAATTCATGGATTTCAAAAGAAAACTCAGAAGACTCCAAAAAAAGAGATTAACTTAGCCAAGCAACGAATGAAAGCCTTTTTATCTGAGGAGAATCAGGAAAACCTATCTTAGGAAGAGGGCGAGACACGCAAGAAGAGTAAAAAAAATGACTAATAACACAATTTCTTGGAAATCTGTTCGCAATGAGGTATTGGCAGATCCAGCCGTAAAAGCGGAATACGATGCATTGGAATCTGAGTTCAATATCGCACGACAAGTCATTAACCTTAGAAAAGCCAGCGGTTTGAATCAAAGGGACTTTGCAGAACGAGTCGGTATTAAACAACCGCAGCTTGCTCGGATTGAATCTGGAAAACAGATCCCTAAGATTGAAACTCTAACCAAGCTAGCCTCTGGTGCTGGCTATGCTGTTGAAATTCATTTTGTACCCATCAAAGACAAACGAGTCCCAAAGGTTGACCCACTGCGGATTAAGAGCGTTCCATTTGACTAAAGCTATTGGGATTAAACAAGATGCCAAAATTGTTTTTTTCAAGATACTGACTTTTCACTCCCACTACACAAAGCGAGAAAATTGTCGTCATATCTACAGAAAAAACGTATCCGCACTTTATTGATGCGATCGCATACAGACAAAGCCTCAAACGGCATGTATTAACCGTTTGAGAAATGGCGATCGCTACATTAACCCCACAGCCAGCACCACACCAGCAACTCCTTGCGATTCAGGCACAGATGTAAACTTATATGGACTGGGAAACCCATACTTTGCTAGAATCTGTTGCCCTTCGGGTGAGAGGATATACTGTGCCAATTTCTCACCATCTGCATCTGCACCTTTAAGGACAGTTAAGTTAAACGGTGCATTAGTTGCCAACTTATCTGGTAATTCCACAATTTGTAGGTCAGGTGCAGCCGCCACTGATGCCAGACCAACTGTGTCATAAACTAAAGCTACATCTGCTAGCTTTTCATCTTCAAGAATATTGCAAAACTATAGCAACTTCGACTTTTATTCAGACTCCTACATTCCAAGCTTTTTGCGCTTTTATAGCCGTCGAAGTCACGTCCGATTTAACAATTTTCGTTTCTACAAAAGGTTCTCGAACTGTAATCAATCTAGAGCGACGACTACGAGTGATATAATTCCATGCCCACTGAAATACTACTACTAATTTAGTGTCGAACTCGATTAAGAAGTAGATGTGAATTACTAACCAAAATACCCAAGCAAGGAAACCTTGGAGTTTGATGAAGCTTAAATCTACAACAGCTAAATTTTGCCCAATCATCGCCAAACTACCTACGTCATTGTAACGAAATTGTGGTAACGTTTGACCTTGAAGGCGTTTTTGAATGAGTTTAGCTACATACTCTCCTTCTTGTTTGGCTACGGGTGCAACACCAGGTAAGGGTTTCCCATCTTGATGGGAGAAATTGCTTAAATCTCCTACTATAAAGATGTTTTTATAACCCTTGACTGTCAAGTCCGGTTCTACAATCACACGTCCGGAGCGATCGCACTCTACACCTGTACGGTTTGCTAAAACTTGCCCCATAGAGGAAGCTTTCACACCTGCTGCCCATAATATAGTTTTTGAGGCAATTTCTTTAACTTCATCACCTTGCTTGAAAGTAACAACGTTATTTTCAATATTCGTTACCCTGGTATTAGTTTGGGTGACCACACCCAATGAGTGCAAAGATACTTCTGCTACTTTTGATAACTGTGGTGCCATATGAGGGAGGATGCGATCGCCCCCTTGCAACAGTAAAATTCTAGTTTCTGAGGTGTCGATGTTGCGGAAATCTTCTTTGAGAGTTTTATATGCCAACTCTGCGATCGCACCTGCTAATTCTACACCGGTGGGACCTGCTCCGACAATTACAAAAGTCAACCAAGCACGGCGTAATTCGGGATCAGTTTCTTCTTCTGCTGCTTCAAATGCCGAAAAGATCCGGCGACGTATTTCTATGGCATCTTCAATAGTTTTCAAGCCAGGAGCCATTGGTTTCCAGCTATCATGACCATAATAGGAATGGTTAGCACCTGTGGCAACAACTAATGTATCGTACGGTATTGCTCTATCACCCAGAATAACTTCTTGGGATTCTGGATCAATATCGTTTACTTCTCCCAACAACACTTTTGTATTCTTGCTTTTTCTCAATACAGCTCGTAATGGTGAGGAGATATCAGAGGGTGATAGCGTACCTGTCGCAACTTGATATAAAAGCGGCTGAAATAAATGAAAGTTACGTTTATCGATCAGAGTAAGATTTACATTCGCGTTGGCAAGAGTCTTTGCTGTATACAGTCCACCAAAGCCTCCACCAAGGATGACAACATTATGTAGTGCATTATTCTCATGTACAACTACCATAAGAACTATTTCCTTTTGTTAAGAGGGCTGTAACTTTTCTTAACAAAAATCTAGCAGAATTATGATGAGGGTTGCCGCTTATTTAGAACAATTGCAAAAATAATCAAAGTAGTCAAACTTACCGATGACCTGACAGCAGGAGTGTTAAAAATTGCTGCCACGGTGCGGTGTGACCATTATTTTCGCGTCCCCAACTGCCCGACCCGCAATGCTTATCTCTTGCTCGACCATTCGCTATATGTAACAAGGTCGCTACACCTATGAATAAAGAAATGCGATCGCCTAACCGCAAGCAGCGATTCTCACATTTTCAGAGAGTTTGACAGTTCTTCTGGAACTGCTGATAGATCGCCATCAACCTGAAGCGGTATCATTGATAAGCCGTCTCCAAGCAATAATTGACGCCCGTTACTTCCAAGCAAGTGTTTGACAAATTCCACAGCTCCTGCCTGGTTCTCAACTTTTGTGGGGATGGTCAAACTGTAAAGGATAGGCTCACCAACAATCGTCTGTCCTTGAGCATCCTGGTAGCTCGATTGTTGATAAAAGTCCTTCTGGCTGGGATCGCCCAGATTAATTTCTACTGGCAGGCTGACATAAGGTAAATCCACATCCTTAACTTCATTAAGGTAAAAGAATCCGGCATCCAGATTGCCATCTTTCAGGTATGCAACCAAATCCGCTTCGGGAAATATCTGAGCCTTATTTGTATCCGAACCAAGGATTGTCTCTTTGATATCAGATTGGTTGTAGTAAAGTGAAGCTAGTTGCATGACCAAAATAGCATACACCCCTTTAGGGTCAAGGGTAGGATCTGTCCTGCCCAATCGCACTCCAGGCTGCTGAAGTACTTGATACCAGGGAACAGTACCAGCAGCAGCGGCATCAAATTGAGCGGCGAATTGACTCAGAGGGCTATAGCCGATTACCATTGAAGTGGAGGCAAAAACTAGGTTCCACTTCACTTCGTTGCCGTTAGCTGCTCCTTCAAGTCGTTCGTAGGCTCTAGTCGAAGCACTGATAAAGACATCTGGCTGAATTATCTTATCCCTAATCGCGTTAGCCAGTACAGTTGAACCTGCTGCTTTGCCGTGGTATTTGTAACCAGTGGCTTTTTCAAAGTCTGGAGCTAGCTTGTTTTCTATCAGATTGACTAGTGAGCCTGCATAGGCAACGCTGACTATTTCACTTGTATTAAAACTGCCTGAAGTCATAGAAATCCTGTTTGTTGATGGTAGTTTATGCAGCTACTTCAAAAATGTCGGTGTTGTCTCTTACTGGCTTAAAGTTTATAAACATCAGCTTTGAACCTCCGGATTTTTGTAGCAGCACTTGCCTGATTTAAGATGAATTGACTCAAATTATACAAGAGCAAGAATGGCAGAAGATCGGTTGAGTGAGAATTGTTAACAAACTCTTGGAAAAATTGTACTTATACCAAACATAATTATTAGATACAGATTTATTTACATCACTCTTTTGGTATAAATTTGAATACTTAAACTTGAGTAAATGTTAGCATTTTGCTCGAAAATCATTCAGGCAATAGCCCCAAAACTTTATGACTGATGGTTCAGGGCAAACACATCTTGTCAACAAGAACCTCGTAATAAACAATAAATCCGAAGATATACCAAGAACAAAATTATGCTGAATTTCGATGTCATTCGCACTAGTATCATGCAGTCATTTCCTTACCGCTATGCTTTGATAGAGAATTTGCTGCCCATACAGGTAAGTAAGGAATTAGCTGCCAGTTATCCCCAACAACAGTTTCAAGAGTCAAAGGGGGAGGAGTATGGCTACCTGTGGGCACAAATGATTGCAGATAGTAGAGATATTCATAAGATGTGGCAGTTAGATACACGCTGGCAGCAACGCATTCAGGCTGGGATAGTAACTGCAAACTTACAAAACTTTAGCAGTATATGGCAACAGTTCATTCAAGAACTATGGCAACCAGCTTACCGAGAGGCTTTAGAAAACTTATCTGGCTTACAACTCAAGAACTGTCCAATGGTCATTAGTTTTCGCAAGTATGATCCAGGACACCGCCATCATCCCCACACTGACGAACCCTCAAAAGTTTTGACACATCTTTTCTATTTTAATCAACAATGGTCTGCTGATTGGGGAGGGTGTTTGCGAATTCTCAATTCCCAGCAACCAGAATCAGTCTTTCAAGACATCTTACCTCTCTCGCACTCCTCCGTCGTCATTGTGCGTTCTGATAATTCTTGGCATACAGTAACGCCAGTTAGTGCGGAAGCCTCTGAGTGTCGTTTGGTGTTGCGAGTAGCGTTTTTTAATGACATTATTCCGTAGAGTGCGTCCGAAGTATACCTGAGAGCCTGAGGCGTCAAAGTCCAAATTCCAAACAGACTCAGACATTTGTGGAAAGCTTATAATTCTATGAAGTTGGAAACTGACCCGTGTTTTGTGTGTTTAGCTGAAGATTGGTTAACTTCGCTTTCGCCAACACAACCAAAAGGAGTAACCCAATGTCTGAATACCAAGACTTCATAGCTGTCGCTTCTAAATTGATTGATCGCGACCCTGATGCTAACTGGATATTTCGCTACATCATGGATGGACTTACTGACCACGGATTCAGTACTAAGATGTCTGAAACTTATGCCGTACTTATCATCGGGCAAGAGTTGTTCAATCCCAGTGAAAGCGATTTTACAAATTATCTCAGTAGAGTACACTCAGAGTTTCCACAGCTAAGTCCTCAAGGTCACGCCACAATTCTAGAAGTGACTAGTAAATGCGTTCAAGACTACTATCACCCACAAGTAGATACACAAGAACTGTAGCCAGCAGAAAGCCGCTGTAACTCCTGTAAATAGGTAGGCACAATCCGGCTAGATGATCTGAAAACCCTTATCTCTTCTGCGTAAACCCATCTAGGGTTTAGCTAAGACAGTTAGGAAAGCAGTTGTCCAATTGAATGAACAACTGCTTTCCTAAAATTTTAGTGATTAAAATTAGTCAAAAAAGAAGAGGCGGACGATTAATTTATCGTACACTTTTCGACCTTAAACAGATGTTAGCATTTTTACTTCAAGCTGTTGAGCGTAAATATCAAGTAGTTGAAGACATTTATCTTCCATCCGGTTAGTATCGACTTTATTCTCAACCAGCTAATTATAAGTAATCATAATCTATCCCTAGTCCGCTAGTTAGAGGATTGGGTGGAAAAAAGTATCTTAGGCTACAAAATGTTTAGCGATCGCCTTTCGGGAAAAAACTTTTTGGTTTACTGATAATAGATTATGGCAGATTTTTGAGTCTAGCTGCGATCAGTAAAGATTGGGATACTGAGTGGGGAGGAAGTCTACAGCTTCTGAAAAATGAACAGCGCGAATCTGTATTTCAAGAGATTCCACCTTCTTTGGGTAACTCTGTTCTTTTACTGTGTTCAGATAACCCTTGGCACGTAGTCGCTCCGATTTCACCTCTAGCATCCCAACCTAGACTACAACTCATGGTGAGATTTTACGATCGGCAGATTTATCTGAAGTATCTTAAGGGGAATGAGCAGATGAACAAGCAACAGAATTGAACTCTCCCCCGTTTGAAAACGGAGGATTCTGAATAGTTGTGGTTACGGCGGATTAAATCCACACTTCACCACCCCTTCTTCCCTAGCTATCAAACTAGGTCGGACAGGCTCAAACTGTCACTATCAGAAGGAGGCTAAGTCGTCTTAGCTGTGCCGAAACATGCGAGTTTTACCTTAAAGATTTTACGAGTTAAAGGCTACTTCTTTAAAAGTACTTTTTAACTCAACCCCCTACCTCTAATTGTCCTGGTTCAGATAGGTAACACTTTTGGTTTGGAGTTTTTCATCCTTGTCTGTTACCATACTGTCATTATAGCATATATTTGGCATCAGGATGAGAATAAGTTTAAGATGATCAGATAAAGAATATGAAAATTTAGCCAAGCTTAGTAAAAAAACAGAGCGCTCTTTGAATGACTTAGTAAGACAGGCAATTAGACAAATTACAGCAGAAAACTTGCTGATTAAAATCAAGACGAGCGCACACCCCCCGGATAGAATCCGGAGGATCTCAGCATATGTTTGGTAGAACTTGGGGTTCCTGCAATACTTGTTTAATACTATGCAACAACAAAGGAGTTTTCCACCTCATATCTATACACGTACAATGTGATTTGTCAAGTCCTTAATATAGCTTTCTGGTTCACTGCTTATTTCATTATGTGATGAGTCGTGAATGGACGAATCGAGCGGTTTCTCCTCATTCTGAGAAATAGCTGCATCTTTAAGATTTGCATATGCTAATGATAGATGTTCCGATGCTTGTTGCAAAGACTCTTTTGGTAATTGGGTGTTGTCTTGAAGAAGAGCGATCACTCTTATGTTAGAATGTATCGTTTCAAGGATTTGATTGAGCCTGACATCAACTAGAGCATCTTGTTGAAATACTAATGATGCAAAATCTTCAGTAACTGCGTCAGGCTTTAAATCTGCTAGGCGTGGTAAGCACTCGACAGATTGATATTCTAGAAGCCATTTGTAGCAAAGGCTGAGTTGGGGAAAAGATTCCAGGTACAACATTCCTTTATGTAAGTGATATGTACCGCGATCGCTTCGAGTCAAAGTCAGATTTTTTGCTACAGCTAATTCGCGAACTGTATATACTGTTAATTTTAGCGCTTTTGACATGCCTTAGGTTCCCTCAGTGTACTAACTTCACACCCAGCATAACCGAGCCTAGAGGAAAATCGCTCTTACACATTTTAAACGCCTGTTGTTAAGAATTGCTTATAAAAAAATTTTGTAAGATACCGGGGAACCTGATAATATTTTGATGTAAGCATTCAGCCTGAGCGCCACGTGAATAAGATTGCATACCAAAAACTGACCATTGCTGCTATGGGTGCGGCTTTAAGTTTAGGAGTTCTCAGAGCAAACCCAGCACAGGCTGTTACGTTTAACCTAGATTGGACTGGACAAACTCTGGGCTACAAAGCCTCTGGTTCTTTCAGTTACGACGAAACAAAAAACTATGTTGACGGCATCGTCCGCAAAGATAATCTGGAGTCTTTTAATATTGCCTTTTTTGACCCAAAAGGCAATCTCTTACAGAAATTCACCGATAACCAACGCACACCAGATTTTAATTTTAACTTTGATACCAAAACAGGTCAGATATTACAAGACGGTTTGTGGAATACGGATGATGGGATAAGTATTGGCGGCGAAAGAAACAAGGGACTGAATTTTTGGTCAATTCCTAACCCAGGAAGACTGACGTTCTCAGACGATCAACCTTCCCCTCACGTCCATTTGGATGACTGGGAAAATGAGTTTCCCGATTTACCAAGGGGATTGTTCGAGCATTTAGATGTGGCATTTTTTACTCGTACTACTGCTGAAGTACTCAACGATCCTCAGGCGGGAAATCAGATAGGACAGCGATTGGTAGCGTCTAAGGTTCCAGAACCAAGTGTTCTTTTGGGTATTGGTGTGGTTGGTGTTGCAGGCTGTCTGAGTAATCTTGGAAGATTTTTCCCCAACCAAAAGTCCAGATCTGCGACAGAGTAAAAATGTAGAGATGCAAAATTTCGTGTCTCTACAGCGCCTCTGTACACAACTATCCCTGTGTCCGCACCCGTCGTGCATGGAAACTCAAGGGAATACACATCGGCGTCCCCGCCACTGGATCTGCCACAATCCGACACTCCAAATCAAACACCTGTTGCACGATATCCTCCGTCATTACCTCTGTTGGCTCTCCCTGAGCAAATACCACCCCCGACCGCAGCATCACTACATGGTCGGCATAGCGACATGCTTGATTCAGGTCATGCAAAACCATGACCACAGTGCGTCCCTGATCCCGGTTTAACTCCCACAGCAACTCCAGTATTTCCACCTGATGCGCCAGATCTAAGAAGGTGGTCGGCTCATCCAACAGCAGAATCTGAGTATCCTGCGCCAAGGTCATAGCAATCCATGCTCGCTGGCGCTGTCCTCCCGAAAGGGTATCCACAGGTCGCTCTGCTAGTTCTTGCAGCCTTGTCATGAAGAGCGCCCCCTGCGTCATCCGCTCATCTTGATGAGACCACTGCTGCCACCAGCGCTGATACGGATACCTGCCCATCGCTACCAAATCTCGCACTGTCAGCCCTTCGGGAGCAACTGGTCCTTGAGGCAAAATCCCTAGAAGTTTCGCGATCGCCCCTGTAGAAAGTTGAGCAATAGCCGCACCATCCAAGTAGACAGTGCCTGCTGTTGGCTTCAACAGCCGACCGAGACCTCGCAGTAGGGTAGACTTGCCACAGCCATTCGGACCAACCAACGCAGTAATCCTCGCGGCGGGAATCTCTAGGTCAAGATTAGTAATTACGGGTTTACCTTCGTAACCCAGACTAAGATGGCGCGTTAAGAGAGCATTTGGTCGCTTAATCAGAGGACTCATTTTTTACGGCTCCAATACAGTAGAAAGAGAAAGTACGGTGCGCCAAGAACAGCGGTCATGATACCGCAGGGGATCTCCGTGGGCGAAAACATAGACCGACCGATGAAATCTGCGCATAGGACCAACAGCCCCCCTATAAGCGCTGCAACTGGAATCAAACTCTCGTTAGACGAATTCACCAGCCGCCGCCCCACATGGGGAGATATCAAACCTACAAAGCCAATCGTACCCGCCGTTGCAACAGCAGCAGAAGCTAGCGCCACACTAATCAACAGTAGCCCAGAACGCTCCCACTCTACCCTACTGCCTAGCCCCCGTGCCACGTCTGAGCCTAATTGTAGAGCATTGAGCGCTCGCGATCGCAGCATCGCTAATGGTATCAGGACAACTATCCAAGGCAAAAGAGGCCAAACATGCTCCCAGCTTTTACCAGAGACACTACCTACTAACCATACCAGTGCCTGAGTTACCTGATTAATTTTCCCAAAGGTGAGTAGCAAAGTGGTAAAGGCACTGGTAATTGCACTAAGCGCCACCCCAGTGAGAATCAGGCGTAGAGGAGAATTCCCTTGAGTTCCTGCCAATAAATAGAGCAGCACTGCTACGCCTAAGCCACCGCCAAAGGCTGCTAGGGGCAAAGCGAGTTGAGCAGTAGGAAAAAGTATAATCAGGGTCACTGCTGCTAGCCCTGCCCCCGCATTTACCCCGACAATGCCAGGATCTGCCAAGGAATTGCGCGTCAGCCCTTGCAAAATCGTGCCCGACACCCCCAACGCAATCCCCACCAACCAGCCTAGGAGCACCCTAGGTAATCGTAAAGTATGCACAACCCAAGACGATTCCGGGTCTACCGTCGGCAACCATAGTAGGCTTTTGACCACATCTAGCCAGGGAACCGGATAATCTCCGTAGGTTAATGCTGCTATTATTACTACCAGCGTTAGCAGCGTCAGGAACAGCATGACCTGAGGGAAGCGCCCATGAGGCTGGCGCCAAGATAACGGTAATTGCCACTGCAAGTATGCCTTACGAGTCATCAGCGTTTCACCTTCCACCGAATTAGGTAGAGAAAGAATGGTCCACCTAGCAACGCTGTCATGATTCCGACTGGCAATTCCTGCGGTCGCACAATCCACCGGGCTGCGAGGTCAGCTAACAGCAGTAACGTTGCTCCCAATACTGCCGAGATCGGCAGAACCCAACGATAATCCAACCCGACAATAAACCGCGTCACGTGGGGAATCACCAGACCGATAAAACCAATGGGTCCAGCCAAAGCCACTGAACTACCTGCTAGTACTACCACAGTCATAGCAGTAGCGATTTTGATCCAACCTGTTTTTTGCCCCAGTCCTATCGCTATATCTTCTCCTAAGCTGAGGGTGTTAATTTGTCGTCCCAGAGCAAACGCGCTGACAAGTCCCACTACCATAAAAGGAAGCACCGTCAAGAACAGGTTGATATCCCGCCCAGCCAATGAACCTGCCAACCAGAAGCGAACTTCTTCCAACGTTCGCTGGCTGACAATCATCGTACCTGTGGTCAACGAGGCTAGCAGAGCGCTGACTGCGGCACCTGCTATTGTTAGGTTGAGCGGCGTTGGACCACCCGCACTCAAAGAGCCAAGCAGATAAACAGTGACTGCGGCTAGAGCGGCGCCAACAAAGGCAACTAAGGCGTGGAGGGGTAGTGAAGACGAGTTCAAGCCAAATACGACTATGACCACAGCCAGCGCCGCACCCGCGTTGATCCCCAAAATACCAGGTGAGGCTAACGGGTTGCGCGTTAACCCTTGCATCAGTCCTCCAGCTACCGCCAAGCTTCCTCCTACCATGATGGCAATGAGCGATCGCGGTAGTCGCATCGTGAGGACGATCAAGTGATCCACAGAATCATCAAATGTGGTGAAAGCTGTGAAAATACTGCCGAGGGGGATGTCTTTAGCTCCATAAGCAAGGCTAGCAAACAGACATGCTAATAGCAACAGTGTTCCTATGCCTATGATCAAAAGGGGAGAAAACCTATGCTTACTTTTAGGTTTTTGAGCGATATTTTCTGCTTGCCTCACCACTACCAACTGTACGTTCGCTCATTTTTAACCGCAAGATTTAATAAGCGCCTTACA